>DASVWD010000218.1 GCA_036389795.1 Longimicrobium sp. | reverse complement strand
CTCCAGCCGCACGTCGCCACGGACGTGGCCGAGCGGCTCGCGGCGCTCGTCCTCCTGGTCTTCCGACTCCATCCGCACGATCTCGCGGATGCGGTCGAGCCCGGCCAGCGCCTCGCTGAGCTGCGGGCCGATGCTGGCCATCTGCACCACGGGGGCGGCCAGCACGGCGGTGAAGGCCAGGTAGCTCACCAGGTCGCCGACGGTCATCCGCCCGGCCAGGATGTCGCGCCCTCCCACCAGGATCATCACCACCCCGATGAGCCCGGCCACCACCGTGGCCACCGCGCCGGCCGCCGAGACGCCGGTGATGGTGCGGGCCACGTTGCGGAAGAGCCGGTGCGCGCCGCGGGTGAACACCCGCTGCTCGCGCTTCTCGGTGCCGTACGCCTTCACCACGCGGATGCCGCCCAGCGTCTCGGTGAGCCGCCCGGTGACCTGCGCGTTGATCTCGCCGCGCTCGCGGAAGACGGGTCTGAGCCGCGAGAGGATGAGCCCCATCCCCGTGCCGAAGCTCGCCAGCACCAGCAGGATAAAGAGCGTCATCTTCCAGTTGAGCCAGAAGAGGACCACCAGCGCCAGCGCCGCCGTGAAGGCGCCGCCCACCAGCTGCACCATCCCCGTCCCCACCAGGTTACGGATCCCTTCGGCGTCGGTCATCACGCGCGACACCAGGATCCCCGTCTGGGTGGAGTCGAAGTAGCGCACCGGAAGGCGGGTGACGTGCGCCATCACCCGGCGGCGCATGTCGGTGATGGCCCGCTGCGCGGTGACGCTGATCACCTGCGAGAGCGCGAACGAGCCCACCGCCTGCACCAGCGTGGCCGCGGCCACGGCGAGCGCGAGCGGCGCCAGCAGGCCGGCGCGCCCTTTCCCGATCACGTCGTCGATCAGGAACTTGGTGCTGGCCGGCAGCACCAGCCCGGCCACGCGGCTCACCAGCATCAGCACCAGGCCCACGCCCAGGTAGCGCCGGTGCGCCCACATCAGCCGGCGCGCCTCGCGCCACGCCTCGGGCGAGCTCTTCTTCTTTTTCTTCCCGGCCCCGTCGGGCGTAGAAGCAGCCAAGGGAGTGTCCTTTCAGGTTCCGGTGGCGCGCCGCGGCTCGGCATCGCCTGAAATCTCGGTCTGGTCCGCGCGCCGTGCGGCCGGCCGGAGCGGCGCTACCGGCTCCGCGGGGCGGATGCGGGCGGCCAGCGGGAGGCAGAGCAGGGTGGCGCCGGCGGCGATCAGCCCCACGGTGCCGAAGCGCGTGATCCCCGTGGCCGCCGAGCCGCCGACGACCTGCCCGGCCAGCATCGCCGCCAGCCCGGCCGACATCTGCTGGATCGACGAGTTCACGCTCATGAAGCCGCCCCGCCGCCGGGGCTCCACGCTCCCGGTGATGAGCGCCATCGAGGGCACCATGCGCGCCGAGAAGCCCATCATCATCACCGTGGTCACCACCAGCGCCACCCAGAGCGGCGCGCGCGGCAGGTGCGTCACCGCCAGGATGGGGACGATGGAGACGAGCGCCGCGGCCATGAACACGCGCGCGTGGCCGTGGCGGTCGGCCAGCCGCCCCGCCAGCGGCCCGCTGAGCAGGGTGAACAGCCCGCCGAAGAGGTAGACGAAGCTGAGCTCCGCCTCCTTCACCCCCACGTTGGCCACCAGGTACGGGCTCAGGAAAGGGGAGACGGTGAAGCCGCCGAACATGAGCCCCACCATCAGCGCGAACGCCCGCAGGTGCCGCGGTTCGCGCACCACCTCGATCACCTCGCCCAGCGGGGGGCGCCGCTCCGCCGCCAGGTGCGCGCGCATCGGCGGCAGCGCGAAGAAGCCGAGCGCGATCACCGCCGCCGTGGCCGCCGCCAGCAGGTAGAACGGCGCGTGCCAGGACGACTGCGCGGCCAGGAAGAGCCCGACCGGCAGCCCCAGCACCGAGGCCGCGCTGAACCCGGAGGTGACGATCCCCATGGCCGTGCCGCGCCGCGCGGGGGGGATCTGGTCGCCCACGACGGCGAAGACCACCGCCCCCAGTACCCCGCCGAACGCGCCGGCGGCCACCCGCGCGGCGAGGAGGAAGGGGTACGAGGGCGCCAGCGCGCAGAGCAGCGTCCCCACCCCGAAGCCGGTGAGCAGCCCCAGGAGCGCCGTCTTGCGGTCGAAGCGGTCCATGAAGAACGCCGCCAGCAGCCCCGACACCGCCGCGCTGAAGGTGTACGCCGACACGATCAGCCCGAACTGCTCGGGCGTGATGCGGAAGGAGCGCATGAGCTGCGGCCCCAGCGGCATCACGATCACGAAGTCCATGATGTGGCAGAACTGCACCGCCGCCAGCACGAGGAGCAGCAGCCACTCGCGCCGCCGCTCCGCCTTCGCCTCCGGGTCCCGCGACGCCGCCTCCGCCCCCGTGCTCTCTCGACTCATTCCCGCCCGCAAAGTAGAAAACACCGGGCGAGCCGTCCTTCGCCCGGTGGGAGGCGCCTGATACCCCGGCTTCGCCGTCCCGCTCCGCCACGACTTCAATCTCATGAATTCACCTTGGTTCCGATAGACTGGCAAAACAGCATTGGACTCACGCAGAGTCAGCAGAGTTAGCAGAGAGTTCATCGCCGCTCCGGGGCTCTCTCTGCTACCTCTGCTTCCTCTGCGTGAGACATGTAGTTTATCGTTGCTTCATCCCATCGCCTGGCTCGGACGCGGCCGCGACGCGCCCGAGGCGGGCGCGGGGGCCGGTCCGGGGCGGATGACAATGCCGACGGGCTCCTCGCGCCGTGCGTCGGCCAGCTCCAGCGCCGGCTCCACCGGGACGCCGCGGGGGAGCGTGAGCAGTGCCAGCATGGTGCCTCCCTTCCTCCCTGTCTCGTGTGCCCTTCTCACGCCGCCCGCACCGCGTCGAGCGGCGGGTAGTCGGTGTAGCCCCGCTCGTCGCCGCCGTAGAAGGTGGCGCGGTCCGGCTCGTTGAGCGGCGCCCCCTCGCGGAAGCGGCGCGGCAGGTCGGGGTTGGCCAGGAACGCCGTCCCGAAGCTCACCAGGTCCGCCCGCCCCGACGCGACCGCCGCGTGGGCGCTCTCTGCCCCATAGCCCCCGTTGGCGATGAACGGCCCGCGGAAGATGGCCCGGAGCGCCGGCGAGATCCGGGTCGGGCTGCTCCCCGGCGCCACCGGCTCGACCACGTGCAGGTACGCCAGCCCGAAGCGGTTCAGCGCGTACGCCGCGTAGCCGAAGGTGGCCTCCGGGTCCGAGTCGGCCATCCCGTTCGTGGTGCCGAGCGGCGAGAGGCGCACTCCCACCCGGTCGCCGCCCCACACGTCCACCACGGCGGCCGCCACCTCCTCCAGGAAGCGCACCCGGTTCGGCACGGTGCCGCCGTAGCGGTCGGTGCGCCGGTTGGAGCCGTCGCGCAGGAACTGGTCGATCAGGTAGCCGTTGGCCCCATGCAGCTCCACCCCGTCGAACCCCGCCTGGTACGCCAGCCGCGCCCCTTCCGCGAAGTCTTCCACGACCGACGCGACCTCCTCCGTCTCCAGCGGGCGCGGGGTGACGAACGGCTGCGGCCCGTGCGGGGTGACGGCCTGCCCCTGGATCCCCAGCGGCGACGGCGCCACGGGGAGCGCCCCGCCCGGCTGCAGCGACGGGTGCGACACCCGACCCACGTGCCAGAGCTGCAGGAAGATGCGCCCGCCCGCCGCGTGCACCGCGTCGGTCACCCCGCGCCACCCCTCCACCTGCTCGCGGGTGTGGATCCCCGGCGTGTGCGGGTAGCCCGCCCCCTGCGGCGACACCTGCGACCCCTCCGTCACGATCAGCCCCGCCGTGGCCCGCTGCGCGTAGTACTCGGCCATCAGCGGCGTGGGCACGTTCCCCTCGCCGGCGCGGTTGCGCGTCATCGGCGCCATCACCAGCCGGTTGCGCAGCTCGTACGGCCCGAGCTGGAAGGGCGAGAACAGGTTCCGCTCCCTCGTGTCGCTCATCTCGACCCTCTCGTCTTCGCTTTTCCGCGGCCCCCGTTGCGCCCTTCGCGACGCAACCGAAACCGTCACTGTTACGGTTTTGGACGCACCAATCCCTTGCGGGGGAACAGCTTACGGCCGCCGCCGCGGTCCGCGGCGCTGCTCCGCGAGCGCTTCCCCCCGCCGCGCGGGCGCCAGCCGCGCGATCACGCTCTGCAGCTTCCCGGGATCGAGCGCCACCCGCAGCTCCCGGGCGCCGTATCCCGTCCCCACCGCGCGCAGCCGGTACTCCCCCGGCCGCACCCCCGCGAACTCGAAGCCGCCCGTCTCGCCCGTCACCGTGCTGCGCGCCGGCTGCTCCGCGTCGGCCGGCGTGAGCGTCACGCGCGCCCCGGCCACCGGGCTCCCGGTCCCGTCCGTCACCCGCCCCACGATCCTCCCCTCCTGCGCCGCGGCCGGCGCGGCGGCCAGCAGGAAGAGCAGGAAGAGCACTTGGACGGGGAGCGATCGCCGGATCGGGTCTCGCCATGTGATCGTCATCGCCTCCTCCTTCCCCTCGTCTCCACCCGGCCGAAACGATACCGCCGTTTCGAAAACCGTGCCTGTTACAGTTACATTTATGTGGAAAAGGCGGCCGTCCGGACGGCTACGCCTGCCGTTCGCCCGCGGCGGCGTGGGCGGGCTCCTGCACGCGATCGCACCCGCAGTGCCCCGCGCGCGCCATCACCTCGCGCCCCACGTCGGCGATGGTGACCTCGTCCAGCTCGCGCTCCATCGCCTGGCGGGCGCGGCAGAAGATCCCCTGCAGCACGTGCTGGATGTTGCCGCCGATGCTGCAGTCGCGCCGCGGCGTTTGCGGGTGCAGCGAGAACAGCTCGTCGGCGTCCTCCACCGCGCGGTAGACGTCCAGCAGCGTGATCTGTCCCGGCTCGCGGGCGAGCTGCGCGCCGCCGCCCACGCCCGGCTGCACCGTCACCATCCCCGCGTTGCGCAGCGCGCCCACGATGCGGCGCACCACCACCGGGTTGGTGTTCACGCTGGCGGCGATGCGCTCCGAGGTGGCACCCTCGGACCGCTTCCACGCCAGGTAGGCGAGCACGTGAACGGCTACCGCGACCCTGCTGCTGATCATCCTGCCTCGTTTCGTCGCTCCCGAGAAACTGTAACTAGACTAGTTTCGGATTCTCTCCGTGTCAAGGGCCGGCTGAAAAGCCTCACACGGAGGAAACGGAGTCAACGGAGAACAGCGAGGGGGTTTCTCCGTTAACTCCGTTAACTCCGTTGACTCCGTGTGAGACATGTCGATCCATACGAGCACGGATGCCCGCCGGGTGGTAGATTCTCCGCGCGAAACGACCCCGAATCTGCCGTCGGACGATGAAGATCTCCCCGCGCGGCGTGCTGGGCGCCGCGTTCATCCTGGCGATGTGCGCGCTCTGCGTGCGCCTGGGCTTCTGGCAGCTCGACCGGCTGCAGCAGAAGCGCGAGCGCAACGCCGCGCTCGTCTCGAAGATGAGCCTCCCCCCGCTCGCGCTCGACGCGGCGGCCGCCGACTCCATCCGCCGCGACCCCGGGCGCTTCGTCAACCGGCGGGTGCGCGCGGCGGGCGTCTACCTCCCCGCGGGCGAAGTCGTCCTCCGGGGGCGCGTGCAGGACGGCAGGCCGGGCGTCCACCTCGTCACCCCGCTGGCGGTCGGCGGCACCGGCGCCGTCGTCTACGTGAACCGCGGGTGGGTCCCCTCGCCCGACGCGGCCACGGCGGACCCGGCGCCGTACGCCGAGCCGGGGGCGCGCCGGGTCGAGGGCATCCTCCAGGAGGTCCCCGTCACCCGCGACGGCGGCGCCCCGGCCGCCGCGCGCGCGGGCGGGGCCACCACCTACCGGCGGCTGGACCTGGAGACGCTGCGGCGGCTGGCGCCCGGGTCCGTCCTCCCGCTCTACCTGCAGCAGCTCCCCGGCGCCGATTCGGCCCGCGCGGCGCCGCCCGTGCGCCTGGGCGCGCCCGCGCTCGACGAGGGGCCGCACCTGGGCTACGCCATCCAGTGGTTCAGCTTCGCCGCGATCGGCGTCGTGGGGCTCGCGATCCTCCTCCTGCGCGAGCGGCGGCGCGCCTCGAAGTAAGCCGGAAGACCCCGCCGGAAGGGTGCGCATCTTGCACCCGCTGCCCGTTCCTTCCCCTGGTGAGTGGGGGATGATTCGGACGGCGGCCCGGGCGCCGCCGGCAGGTCACTCAACCGCAGGAGGCTGAGCATGGCACGCTACGGACGGGACTTCGACCGTACACGGTGGGGACGCGGAGGCGAGGGGGGGACCGGCGGCTCCGGCTTCTACGGCGGCGGGGACGAGTACGGCTCGCACTGGCAGGGCGGCGGCGGCGGGATGGGCCGCGGCTGGGGGAGCGAGTACGGCGGGATGGGCTCCAGCGGCCGCGGCGGCTGGGGCGGCGGTGAAGGCGGCTGGGGCGGCGGTGAGTACGGCGGGATGGGCTCCGACGCCGGCGGCTACCAGGGCGGCGGGTACGGCGGCGGCTACAGCGGCTTCGGCAGCGGCGGCGGCTCGTACGACAACGACTTCGGCGCCGGCGGCGGCTGGGGCAGCGGTGGCGGCGGCCGCGGCGGCTGGGGCGGCGGGATGACCCGCGGCCGCGGCGGCGACCTGTACAGCGCCGGCGGCTACGGCTACGAGACCGGCGGCTACGGCGGGATGCGCGACTACGGCGGGGGCGGCACCGGCGGCGGCTACTACGGCGGCGGCTCGACCGGCGGCAGCTCGTTCGGCGGCGCCGGCAGCACCCTGGGCGGGCGCGACTTCGAGACCGGCTACACCGGCGGCGGCGACTGGGGCGCCCGCGACACCGGCCTGGGCCGGGGCGGCAGCCGCGGCGGCGGGTACGGCGGCGGCTACGGCAGCGGCGGCGGGATGTCGGGCGGGCAGGACGAGACCCGGCGGGTGCGCGCGGCCGACATCATGACCGAGAACCCCGAGTGCGTCACCCCCGACAGCTCGCTGGCCGAGGCCGCGCAGAAGATGCGCGACCTGAACGTGGGGATCATCCCCGTGGTCGACAGCGAGACCAACAAGCGGCTGCGCGGCGTGGTCACCGACCGCGACATCACCATCCGCGCGGTGGCCGAGGGGATGGACGCCCGCGGCACCAAGGTCTCCGAGGTGATGACCACCGAGGTCGAGAGCTGCAACAAGAACGACACGGTGGCCGACATCCTCCGGGTGATGGAGAGCGAGCAGGTGCGCCGCGTTCCCATCACCGACCGCGAGGGGCGCCTGGTGGGGATCGTGGCGCAGGCCGACGTGGCCCGCGACATCGACACCCCACGCGGCGAGCAGCGCGTGGCCGACACCCTGGAGCGCATCTCCGAGCCCACCGGCCGCGGCGGGCGCGGCGGCACGCGCTCCAGCCAGTCCCGCGGCGGGACGGGCGGCGGCCGCTCGACGGGCGGGATGAGCGCCGGCGGGACCGGCTCCGGCGGCGGCATGAGCGCCGGCGGGACCGGCCTGGGCGGCGGCACCGGCCGCACGGGCTCGGGCGGCGGCAGCAACCTCGGCGGCACCGGCGAGTCGGGCAGCGGGAGCTGGGGCGGCGGCGAGACCTCCTGACCGCCGTCTCTCCGGCACGACGCGAGGGGGAGGCTCCCGGGTGGGGCCTCCCCCTCGTCGCGAGTGCCTGAAGACACCCGCTGGAACCACGGAAAGCCTCGCAAACCCCGCGAGGCTTCAACCGCTGCAACTACAACCCCTCGCACCGATCCGTCACGTCCACCCTCTCCCAGACCTGGGTCCCAGACCTGGGAGAGGGTGGACGCTCCAAGGCGGCGGGTGAGGGCCCCCGCGGCCGCGCCGATACTCGCTGAGAAGCAGGGATTGTCCACCGGCCGCCCACCGTCGCGCGAAGCGCCGAAGTGTTCCCGGCTACTCCTCGTACCGCTTCAGCACCAGCGTGGTGTTGGCGCCGCCGAAGCCGAAGGAGTTGGAGAGCACCACGTCCAGCTCGGCCTTGCGGGCCTGGTGGGGGACGTAGTCCAGGTCGCACTCCGGGTCGGGGTCGGTGAGGTTGATGGTGGGCGGCATCACCCCGTCGCGCAGCGCGAAGGCCGAGATCCCCGCCTCGATCGCCGCGCTGCCGCCCAGCGCGTGCCCCAGCATCGACTTGGTGGACGACACCGCCAGCCGGTCCGCGTGGGGCCCGAACACGGTGCGGATGGCGCGCGTCTCGGCCAGGTCGCCCACCGGCGTGGCGGTGCCGTGCGCGTTGATGTAGTCCACCTGCTCGGGGGCCATGCCGGCGCTCCTGAGCGCCCGCCGCATCGCCCGGACCGCGCCCTCGCCGTTCTCCGGCGGCGCCGTCACGTGGTAGGCGTCGGCGCTCATCCCGAAGCCCGCCACCTCGGCCAGGATCGGCGCCCCGCGCCGCCGGGCCGCCTCCAGCTCCTCCAGGATCAGGATGGCCGCGCCCTCGGCGTGCACGAACCCGCTCCGCTTCGCGTCGAACGGCTTCGACGCCGTCTCGGGCGAGTCGTACTCCGTGGCCAGCGCGCGCGCCGCCGCGAAGCCGGCGAAGGAGATGGCCGTCACGCACGCCTCGGTGCCCCCGGCGATCATCATGTCGGCGTCGCCGCGCTGGATGGCGTGGAACGCCTCGCCGATCGCGTGGTTGCTGCTGGCGCACGCCGAGACGGGGGCGTAGCTGGGCCCCGCCGCGCCGGTGCGCATGGCCACCTGCCCCGCGGCCAGGTTGATGATGCTGGCGGGGATGAAGAACGGCGAGACGCGCCGCGGCCCCGAGGCGTCCATCAGGGTGCGCGTCTCCATGATGTTGGCGATCCCGCCCATCCCCGAACCGATGATGGTCCCCGTGTTCTCGGGGTCGGGCACCGGCCCCAGCCCGCCGAGGCCGGCGTTTCTCAGCGCCTCGTCCGCGGCCACCAGCGCGTACTGGATGAAGGTGTCCATCCGCTTCGCCTCGCGCCGCTCGATCACCGGCTCGGGGTCGAAGTCCTTCACCTCGGCCGCCACGCACACCTCGGGGGGCAGCCCCTCCAGCTGGAACCTGGTGAGCGGCCCGGTCCCCGACTTCCCGGCCAGCACGTTCCTCCAGGTCTCCTCCGCGCCGTTCCCCAGCGGAGTGACCATCCCGATCCCGGTGACCACGACCCTGCGATTCACGTTCGACCCCTCGGGTTATGGGGGACAGGGGACAGGGGACAGCCCGCAACCGCGCCGAAGCGGGCAGGCCGTCCCCTGTACCCTGTAACCTGTCCCCTGCGGTTTCATTCCGCCTTCAGCAGCCCCGTCCTCAGCGCGAAGCGCACCAGCTCGCTGCGGTGGTGGAGGTCGAGCTTCTCCATGATCCGCGCGCGGTAGGTGTCCACCGTCTTGGGGCTGATGAACAGCTTCTTCCCGATCTCGCTGGAGCTGAACCCCTCCACCGTGAAGGCCAGCACCTCGCGCTCGCGGTCGGTGAGCCTCTCCAGCGGGTCCTCCCCGCCCGGCTCGGCCTTCTGCTTGAGGCCGCGCAGCAGCAGCTTGGCGCCGCTCGGGTAGAGGAAGACGTCGCCCGAGGCCACCGTCTTGATCGCCTCGATCAGCTCCTCGTCGGCGCTCTTCTTGTTGACGTACCCCGAGCCGCCCGCCTCCAGCACCGGGAGCAGGTGCTCCTCCTCGCCGTGCATGGTGAGCACCAGGGTGCGGATGTCCTGCCCGAGCGCCGAGATCTGCCTGACCGCCTCCAGCCCGCCCATCCCCGGCATCGACAGGTCCATCAGCACCACGTGCGGGCGCAGCTGCCCGGCCTTCATCACCCCCTCCTCGCCCGTGGACGCCTCGCCGACCACCAGGAAGCCGGGCTCGGCCTCCAGCAGCGCGCGCAGCCCCGCGCGCAGCACGGCGTGGTCGTCCACCAGCAGGATGCGGATCGTCTGGGGCATCGGCCTTTCAGCGGCTCGGGTCGGGGGAAAACGGCGCCGGAGCGCGACGAATCTGCCCCGCAGGTGTCGGCGGCGCAAGCAGCGCGGGGTCGGAGCGCCGGGTCAGAGCCGCTCCGAGAGCCAGGCGGGCGTCCAGCGCGCCATCACCCCCGAGAGCGCCGAGAACGAGCCGGTGAGCATCAGGAGCCCCAGCGCGATCAGCAGGGCGCCGCTGATGCGGTTGATCCACGGCAGCCAGCGCCGGATCCGCCGGAAGCCGGTGAGGAAGCGCTCGATCAGGAGCGTGGAGAGGAGGAACGGCACCGCCAGGCCGGCCGAGTACACGGCCAGGAGCCCGATCCCCTGCGCCATGCTGTCGCGCGTGGCGGCCAGGGTGAGGATGCCGCCCAGCACGGGCCCGATGCACGGCGTCCACCCCGCGCCGAAGGTGATCCCCACCAGCACGGTGCCCAGGTAGCCCACCGGCTTCTCGGCCAGGTGCATCCGCCACTCGCGCCCCGCGCCGGGCAGCCGCAGCGCGCCCAGCAGGTAGAGCCCGAAGAGGATGAGCAGCACGCCGCCCACGCGCTCCACCCAGCGGCTGGCGTAGTTCATCAGCGCGCCCAGGAAGCTGGCGCTGGCGCCCAGCGCCAGGAACACGAAGGTGAAGCCCAGCACGAAGAGCACGCCGTGCAGGAGCACGGTGCGGCGGGTGCGCGCGGTCTCGGCGCCCTGCAGCTCGTCCAGGCTCATCCCGGTGATGAACGTGGCGTAGCTCGGCACCAGCGGGAGCACGCAGGGCGAGAGGAAGCTGAGCAGCCCCGCGGAAAAGGCGACGAACAGCCCCAGCGACTGGCCTTCCATTCCGATCCGTCTGGTTGGGTGGAGCACTGGCGCCGGGTAGAGCGCGCGCCTGATACACCGCTTCCGCGCTTCGGAGCCACGGACCAACAGACATGCAGCTCAGGCCCTCGCTGCACGAACAAAGCCCCGCAAGCACGACCGGGCCCCGCGCAACGCGGAGCCCGGTCGTTCCATCTGCGGAGATCCCGCGCGTCAGGCCCGGGCGGGGGCCTCCGCCGCTTCGACGGGGTCGCGGCTCACCAGGCGGCGCAGCCCGGTGAGGAGGTAGTCGATCACCTCGCCCGCGGTGTAGCCCGAACGGTCGGAGCCGATGAAGCGGCGGATGTTCTTCAGCTCGTCGCCGCTGGTGATGAGCGGGGGCTCCTCGACGCCGCCGTCGCGCGCCTGGGCCATCCCCAGCGTGGCGAAGAGCGCGTTGCACAGGCACTTGCGCCCCACCGTGTCGGCCGCGTCGCCGCCCTTCTTCACGTAGGTGTCCACCGGCTCGGCGGGGCAGCGGTAGTCGATGCGCCCGTCGGCGCGCTTGAAGGCGGTGCGCAGGTACCCCAGGTCGCACACGCGCTCGCGCTGCTGGTAGACGGGAAGCTGCGAGACGGTGCCCTCGAGCTGCACCACCTTGAAGGGGAAGCCCGTGGGACTGGCGCGGCCGTCGGTGAGGACGTCGATCGAGTCGTCCTGCGCCTGGCGGATCACGTCGCGCTTGAGGCTGGGCGCCAGCCCCGACTCGTCGGAGTAGGCGAAGAGGGTGCCCACCTGGATCCCCGCGGCGCCGGCCTCCAGCGCCTCCTGCAGCTTCTCGGGGCTCCCCGAGCCGCCGGCCAGCCAGAAGGGGAGCCCGTGCTCCTTCATCTTCTCCAGGTCCACCAGGTCGCGCTCGCCGTACACCGGCTCGCCGCGCTCGTTGAGCACCAGGTCGCCGCGCGGCGGGGCGTTGTGGCCGCCCGCCGTGGGCGCCTCGATGACGAAGCCGTCCACCCGGCCCGTGGCCTTGCGCGCCAGCATGGTGGCCAGCGAGTTGGAGGCGATGATGGGAAGGAAGAACGGCCGCGGCGCGTCCTGCGCCTCGGCGAAGTGAGCGCGCGGGTCGAAGGTGAGGTACTCGGTCTCGTCGCGCCCCAGCCCCTCCACCTCGAACTTGATCTGCGCCGGCTCGTGCGCCGCGAAGCGGTCCAGCACGCCGGGGATCTCCTTGGGGATTCCGGCGCCCATCAGCACGTAGTCGACCTTGGCCAGCATGGCTCCGTACAGGGTGGCCAGGTTGGGCATCTGCACCTTGGTGAGCAGGTTCACCCCCACCAGGCCGTCGTGCCCCTCCTTGGCCAGCCACACCTCCACGAACGAGGCGAGCATGGTGAGCTGCTCGCGCACCTTGGTCATCACCTGCCGGTACATGGGGATGGCCCGGTACGGCTCGCCCGGCGCGCGCCCCTCCGGGCGGAAGTACCGGTCGAGCACGTCCTCCACCACCTCCGGCAGCGGGAAGTCGGCCATGGCGCGCCGCATGTGCCCGCCCGCGTCGCCGTCCTGCAGCCGCCGCACCAGGACCGTGTCGATGCACGTCCCGGACACCACGCCCAGCTGCCCCCGCATGGAGACCGCCTTGGCGAGCACCCAGTTCGAGATCCCGACCCCCATGCCGCCCTGGATGATGAGCGGATGCGTGAACGCAGCAGTCATACCGTTGCGGGACAAAGGGTTGCGGTCGGAGGACGAGAGCAAGGAACCAGGCAATCTAGCGTGAAAGTGGCGCCGAGGCAACGCTTTACAAAAAAACCGCTGCCTCGTGAACGCGGCTCAGCGGGCCTGCTCCGTACCGCAGAACGGGTGCCAGGTTCCCCCGCCGCCCGCGCGGAGAGCCGCGATCTGTCCCTCCGGATGCCCTTCGACCGTGGTCGTTCCACGCTTTCCGGGGTTCGCGCCGGCCGCCGCAGCCTTTCCACGCGTCCGTGGACTTCCTCTCCCCGCGGCCCGGGAAACGGCAATCTCTGCCGCAAGGTGAGACCGGTTCCTCCTGCTCGGCCGGCATGGGTGGGGGAGGCCGTCGGGGACGCCCCTCCCCGCCCCTCTCCCGCCCGCAGGAGCGGGCGGGAGAGGGAGAACTGCAACCCCCATGAGTCGGCGCGGCGTATCGGGCTCACGTGGTCGTTACGAAGCCAGCCTCCCCGCGCCGAACCCGCGTCCGCGCCGAAGGAGCCGGCACAGGCGGGCTTTGCGCCGTTGCCGCCGCGGGTCCACCCGCCCTCCACCAGGCCCTCCACCACGCCGCCCCGTTGCCGCCCCTCCCCCGCCGATGGATATTCCACCGTGCGTCCCGACGACGATCCCGGAGCCGAGGGTCCAGGCCGATGCCCACCCAGCTTTCCCCCGCCACCCTGGAGGGGTGGTACGCGCTGCACCAGATGTTCGCCGCCGACTGGCCGGCGGTCCGCGCGCTCGCGCCCGGGCGGCGCGGCGAACTGGCCGAGGCGGCGGTGCGCGTCTTCACCGAGGTCGAGCAGGAGGCGGCCGAGGGGTGGACCGCCGCCTTCCAGGTGGTGGGCGGCGGCGCGGACTGGATGTTCGTGCACTTCCGCCCCTCGCTCGAGGAGCTCTCGGCCGTGGAGCGGCGGATCAAGGGCTCGCCGCTCTCCGACGTGATGCGGCTGGAGTTCGACTACCTCTCCGTCACCGAGGCCGGGCTCTACCACGCCACCGCCCAGGCCGCCCGCGAGGCCGAGCCGGGGAGCGAGGAGTTCCGCCGCCTGCTGGGCGAGGCGGCCGCCGCCGAGCGCGCCTCGGCGCACGTGCAGACGCGCCTCTTCCCGCGGATCCCCGAGGGGATGCGCTACGCCTCGTTCTACCCGATGAGCAAGCGGCGCGCGGCGGGGCAGAACTGGTATGCGCTCGACGTGCAGGAGCGCAGCCGCCTGATGCGCGAGCACGGGCTCACCGGGCGGCGCTACGCGGGGCGCATCTTCCAGGTGATCACCGGCAGCATCGGGCTCGACGACTGGGAGTGGGGCGTCACCCTCTTCGCCCACGACCCGCTGGACTTCAAGCGCATCGTCACCGACATGCGCTTCGACGAGGCGAGCGCGCTCTACGGCGAGTTCGGGCGCTTCTTCACCGGCATCCGATTTGCGCCCGGCGACTGGCCGGAGGTGCTGGGCGTGGGCCGCTGATCCCCGCCGCGGCGCCCGTTCCCGGCAGCCGACCACGCGGCCCGGGCCCGGCGGGGTCCGGGCGTTCTTGCGATAGGGACGGAGCTTCGCTTCCACCGGCCGCCGAAAGCGCCCGTTCTGGCGGCGGCGTTCGGCCCGCCCGTATCTTGGCACGCATGAGCGTTCAAGGCAGACTCGAGAACCTGGGCGCGGCCACCCTGCGCGGCTTCAGCGGGATGGGCGTCTTCAGCCGCTTCGCGGCCGAGGGCGCGCGCTCCACGAAGGACGTCGGCACCTGGGGGCCGCTGCTGGCCGTGCAGATGCGCAAGCTGGGGGTGAACTCGATCCCCATCGCCCTCTTCCTCTCGGCGTTCACGGGGATCGTGCTGGCGCTGCAGGCCTCGTACACCTTCACCGGCGCCATCCCGCTCTACTTCGTGGGGACGCTGGTGGGGAAGACGATGATCCTGGAGCTGGGCCCCGTGCTCACGGGCCTCGCGCTGGCGGGGCGGGTGGGGGCCAACATCGCGGCCGAGCTGGGAACCATGCGCGTCTCCGAGCAGATCGACGCGCTGGAGACCATGGCGTACAACCCGGTGGCGTACCTGGTGGTGCCGCGGGTGCTGGCGGGGCTGCTGATGTTCCCGATCATCGTGATCCTGGCCGACGTGGTGTCGATCTTCTTCGGGCTCATCACCGCGATGAGCCTGCTCGACATGAGCGCGCAGCAGTTCATCCGGGGCTTGAGGCTCTTCTACACGCACTTCGACATCGTCTACTCGACCATCAAGTGCATCTCGTTCGGGTTCGTGATCACGCTGATCGGCTGCTACCAGGGCTTCCACACCCGCGGCGGCGCCGAAGGGGTGGGCGTGGCCACCACGCGCGCGGTGGTGATGTCGGCGATCATGATCCTGGTGCTGGACGCCTTCTGGGCCGCCACGCTGCTGCGCCAGTGAGCATCGAGCTGAAGGACATCCACAAGGCGTTCGGGCCCAAGCAGGTGCTGCGCGGCCTCACCCTCGACGTGGAAGAGGGCGAGACGGTGTCGCTGGTGGGCTTCTCGGGGGCGGGGAAGTCGGTGGCGCTCAAGCACATCAACGGGCTGCTCCGCCCCGACCGCGGCACCGTGTTCGTGGACGGGCAGGAGGTGCCGAAGCTGCCGCGCCTGGACCTGTACCGGCTGCGGCTCGACATCGGCTACGTCTTCCAGTTCGCCGCGCTGTTCGACTCCATGACGGTGGCCGAGAACATCCTGATGGGGCTCAGGAAGAAGGGCGGGATGAGCGAGCGGGAGATGCGCTCCCGCATCGGCGAGTCGCTGGCGCTGGTGGACCTGGGGGGCTTCGAGGAGCGCCTCCCGGCCGAGCTCTCGGGCGGGCAGCGCAAGCGCGCGGGGCTGGCGCGGGCCATCGCGTACCGCCCCAAGTACCTGCTCTACGACGAGCCCACCAGCGGGCTGGACCCGGTCACCACCACGGTGATCGACCAGCTGATCATGCGGATGAAGGAGGAGCTGGGGGTCACCAGCCTGGTGATCACCCACGACATGAAGAGCGCCTATTCGATCAGCGACCGCATCGCCATGCTGTACCAGGGGCGGGTGGTCGAGGTGGGGACGCCGGACGAGATCCGGAACTCCACCAACGAGGTGGTGCGCAGCTTCGTGGAGGGTCGCCCCGACCTGGCCCACGACGCGGAAATTCCGCAGCCCCCGGCCGCGGAGACACGGAGGCAAATATGAGGCTGAAGAACGAGGCCCTGGTGGGGATGGTGGTGCTGGCGGGGATCCTGGTGGCGCTGGTGGGGGCGATCTGGCTCTCGGGCCAGTCGTTCGGCTCGCCGCAGCGGACTCTCACCGCCGTGTTCACCGAGGTGGGGGTGCTGGCCGAGGGGAGCCCGGTGAAGTACCGCGGGGTGAAGGTGGGGCGGGTGAGCGCCATCGAGCTGGTGCCGCAGGGCAACGGCGTGCTGGTGACCATGGCGGTGGACGACCGGGTGGTGCTCCCGCGCGACGCGGGGGCGCTGATCTCGCCCGAATCGTTCTTCGGCGACTGGCAGGTGGCGCTGGTGTCGCGCGCGGCCAACTCGAGCCTCGACTTCGTGCAGATGCCCGGCACCGACGCGCTCCCCGGCGCCACCATGCCCGACATCACCCAGCTCACCGCCGTGGCCGCCGACATCGCCGAGGACATGCAGATCCTCAGCGACCGGGTGCAGCTGGCCTTCACCGAGGAGACGGCCATCAACATCCGCGAGACGCTGGGCGACCTGCGCGACGTGAGCCAGCAGATCGAGGGCTTCATCGACCAGCAGACGCGCGTCTACGGGCAGGTGGGGCGCAACGTCCTGGAGTCGACCGCCAACGTCCGCACCACCACCGCCGAGGCGTCGCTGGCCGCGCGCGAGATCCGCCGCACCATCAGCGAGGGCGAGATCCAGGCGGTGCTGGCCAACGCGCAGCGGGCCAGCAACAACCTGGCGGCGCTCTCCGACCAGCTGCGCGGCGCCACCTCGGGAGTGCCCGGGATGGTGGCGCGGGCCGACACCACCATCGCCTCGTTCGGCGAGACGGCGCGGACGCTGAACGAGACGATCCGCGGGCTGCAGCCCGGCCTGGCGGAGCTGGGCCCGACCATGGTGGAGGCGAGGAGCGCCGTGTCCACCCTCAACCGGGCGATGACGGCGATCGAGCAGGGCAACGGCTCCCTGGGCCGCCTGCTGCAGGACCCGGCGCTCTACGAGGAGACGCAGCGGGCGATCGTGACGCTGCAGCGCCTGCTGGCCGACATCCAGCAGAACCCGGCGAAGTACATCGGGCAGCTGCAGATCTTTTAACCGCAGTGCCCAGTGCCCAGTGGAAAGTGCCCGGGAACTGCGACGCCCGGGCGCTCGAACTGGGCACTGGGCACTGGGCACTGGGGACTTCGGTTCATGCTGGTCGTCCAGAAATACGGCGGCACCTCGGTCGGCACGTCCGAGCGCATCCGCGCGGTCGCCCGGCGGGTGGCGGATGCCCGGCGGCGCGGCGACGACCTGGTGGTCGTGGTCTCGGCGATGGGGCACACCACCGACGAGCTGACCGGGCTGGCGGCGGAGGTCACGGGGAAGGCGCGGCCGCAGGCCGAGCACGCGCGGGAGATGGACATGCTGCTCACCGCCGGCGAGCGGATCGCGGCGGCGCTGCTGAGCATGGCCATCCGCGAGGAGGGGTTCGAGGCGCGCTCCTTCACCGGGAGCCAGGCGGCCATCATCACCGACACCAGCCACACCGCCGCGCGCATCCTGGACGTGAGGGGCGACCGCGTGCGCGACGCGCTCTCCGAGGGGTGCATCGCCATCGTGGCCGGCTTCCAGGGGGTGAGCACCGCGCGCGAGATCACCACCCTGGGGCGCGGCGGCTCCGACACCACGGCGGTGGCGCTGGCGGCCAGGCTCGGCGCCGGCCGCTGCGAGATCTACACCGACGTCGACGGCGTCTACACGGCCGACCCGCGGCGCGTCCCCGGGGCGCGGATCATCCCCGTCATCTCGCACGCGGAGATGCTGGAGATGGCCACCTCGGGGGCGCAGGTCATGCATGGACGGGCCGTGGACATCGGCGCGCGCTTCGGGGTGGACATCCGCGTGCTCTCCTCGTTCGCGGACGGCGGTGGGGACGGCGGGGCGCCGCGCGGGACGCTGATCACGTCGAGGGAGGAGATGGAAGACCTGGTTCTGCGCGAGGTGACGGGGCTGGCGTCGAAGGGCGGCCAGGCCAAGCTGGTGCTGCGCGGCCTGGAGCCCGGGATGCGCACCCAGACCGAGCTGCTGGAGGCGCTGGCCGCCGCCGGGGTGAGCGTCGACATGCTCGCCGGGTCGTTCGAGGCCGACGGGCGGCTGCAGCTGCAGCTCACCGTGGCCGAGGAGGACGCGGAGCGGGCGGACGAGGTGGCGCACCGGGTGGCCGGCCGCTCCGGGGGCGCGCACGTGGCCGCGCACGGGGGGCTGGCGCGCATCGCCCTGGTGGGGCACGGGATGCACGGGCGCCCCGGCGTCTACGCCCGCGCCTACCGCGCGCTCCTGGACGCGGGCGTCGAGGTGCACGGGGCGTCGACCTCCTCGACGTCGATCACCGTGCTGGTCCCCGCCGAGCGCGAGGACGAGGCGCTCGTCGCGCTGCACGCCGCCTTCGCGCTGGACGGGCGGGGCGGCGCGTCCTCGCCGGAAGGGGAGGGCTAGACGATGCACGTCGCCGTCCTGGGGGCCACGGGCGCGGTGGGGCGCACCATGCTCGAGGTGCTGGCCGAGCGCCGCGTCCCCGTCGACCGGCTCACCCTGCTGGCCTCGGAGCGCTCCGCCGGGAAGACGGTGGAGTGGGGCGGGCGCGAGTGGACGGTGCAGCCCCCGAGGCCGGGCGTCTTCCGCGGGGTCGACGTGGCGCTCTTCTCCGCCGGCGGCGACCGCTCCAGGGAGTGGGCGCCGCGCGCGGCGGAGGAGGGCGCGGTGGTGATCGACAACTCCTCGGCGTGGCGGATGGACCCGCGCGTCCCCCTGGTGGTCCCCGAGGTGAACCCGCGCGCGCTGGCCGAGCGGCCCAGGGGGATCGTGGCCAACCCCAACTGCTCCACCATCCAGATGGTGGTCGCCCTGCAGGCGATCCGGAAGGCGGCGGGGCTCACCCGTGTCGTCGCCACGACGTTCCAGTCGGTGAGCGGGGCGGGGGAGACCGGGCGCGAGGCGCTGCGCCGCGAGGAGGGCGGCGAGGGGCTCGAGGGGGTGAAGCTGGGGGCTCCGGTGGAAGGCTCGCCCTTCACCCGGCGCATCGCCGCCAACGTGGTGCCGCAGATCGGCGACTTCGACGCCCAGGGGTGGACGGGCGAGGAGCGCAAGATGATCCAGGAGACGCGCAAGATCCTGGAGCTCCCCGAGCTTCCCGTGGCCGCCACCTGCGTGCGGGTCCCCGTCGACGTGGGGCACAGCGTGCAGGTGATGGTGGAGACCGAGCGGGAGCTCACGCTCGACTCGCTGCGCCTGGCGCTGGCGGCCTTTCCCGGCATCCTGATCGCCGGCGGCCCCGAGAGCTTCCCCACCCCGCTGGAGATCGCGGGCCGCAACGAGGTGTTCGTGGGCCGCGTGCGCGCCGACCCCGAGCTGCCGCGCACCTTCCACCTGTGGGTGGTGGCCGACAACCTGCGCAAGGGCGCCGCCACCAACGCGGTGCAGATCCTGGAGCGGCTGGACGGTGGCCGCCCGGCGTAGGCGCGGCGCGCGCGGCAAGGGCGGCGCGGCGGCCCGGGCGGTGGTGGAGACCAGCGCCGGCGGGGTCATCTACCGCTGGGCCGGCGGCACCGCGCACATCCTCCTGATCCGCGACCGCTACCGGCACTGGGGCTTCCCCAAGGGCCACGTGGAGGGGGGCGAGACGGCGGCCGACGCGGCGCTGCGCGAGGTGGCCGAGGAGACCGGGCTCACGGCGCTGCGGCTGGAGCGCGAGCTGCGCACCATCGACTGGTTCTTCCGCTTCCGCGGCCGGCTGATCCACAAGTACTGCCACTTCTACCTGATCGAGTCGCCCGACGGCGACACCTGCCCGCAGGTGGAGGAAGGCATCACCGAGTGCGTGTGGCTCCCCCTGCACCAGGCCATCGAGTCGATCTCCTACGACAACGCCCGCGAGGTCCTGCGCATCGCCGCCGACTGGCTGCGGGAGGCGGCGGGCGGGGTGCCGACAGACGGCTCGGGAGGACCATCGCCGTCGGAAGACGAGGCGCTCTCGTCCGCCGTCCCGGGCCGCTCTTCTCCCGGATGACGGTCTGTTTCATCTCACAGAGGGCACAGAGGACTTCATCGCGGTTCCTCCGTGTCCTCTGTGCCTCCGTGAGAGTCGAGCTGTCAGGGTGTGGCTGCCGAGGAGGTGGTCCGGAGGTCTCCCACGTTGACCTTCGGGCCGCGGCGAGGTAGGTTTCAGCGGGACGAACGACCGAATGGTGGGTTCGAAGACCTGGAACGCGAGCGGGCCAGGTCTTCCTGTATTCCTCGACGGAAGGATGAGCGTGGTAGAGATCCAGCTGGCGGAGACCGACCGCCTGGACTGGGCGCTGAAGCAGTTCCGGCGCCGGATGATCCGCTCCGGGATGTTCAAGGACATGCGCCGGAAGCGCTTCTACGAAAAGCCCAGCGAGGCCAAGAAGGCCAAGGCCAAGGCCGCCGAGCGCCGCCGGCACAAGGACCGGAAGCGGGCGGCCCGCCGCTTCGACTTCTAGGCCGCCCGGAAAGAGGATGGGGCAGGCGGGAAAGGCCCGGGCCAAGCCGGCCCGGGCCTTCGCTTCCCGTCGCGCGGAGAGCTACCAGTTGTCGCGGTCGCGGTCCCGGCCGCCGCCACCCCCGTAGCCGCCACCGCCGCCGCCGTAGCCACCCCCGCCCCGGCCGCCGCCGCCACCCCCGTAGCCACCCCCGCCCCGGCCGCCGCCGCCGCCGCTCCCACCGCCGCCGCCCGCCGGCGGGTCGAGCCGCGTCACGTTCTCGGCCGCGGGGCCCTTCTGCCCCTGCACCACGTCGAACTCCACCCGCTCGCCGTCCACCAGGGTGCGGAAGCCGCCCCCCTGGATGGCGCTGTGGTGGACGAACACGTCCCCCTCCCCACTCTCCCGGGTAATGAAGCCGAAGCCCTTCTCCGGGTTGAACCACTTCACGGTCCCAGTCTCTCTCGGCATGCTCGCCCGCCTGCGATGGTGATGTGTTGAACCTCCCCGCTGCATAAGGTACGCGCTGTCCCGGCGTCGGCAAGGGCAAAGTGCGATCTTTTTCGCTCGGATCGTCCGCGAGGCTCCCCGACGCACGCCGGCCGCGCCTTCCCGACGCAGCGCGCGGGCGGGGTCGCCCCCGCCCGCGCCGCGCGGAATCGCCCTTTCCCCGCGCCCTTTCCGCTCAGTGCCGCCCGCGCATCCGCCGGGTGACGTACATCCCCAGGGGCAGCGCCCACGCGGCGGTGGAGAGGCCCGTGCCGGCCATGCGCGTCCCGCGGCCCGCCGTCGGCCGCGACATCCGCCGCCCGGCCCAGGCCGCCGCCCCCATCATCGCCATCCGCATCAGCCTGCTCCGCATCGCGAGCCTCCCTTGTTTGCGTGGTAAGTGATTGCATTTTCGTCACTTGCAGGAATCGTGCGCGGATCCCGCCGCCACTTCCGCCACGCACTTCGCACTTCGCACTGCGGATTTGGGCGTGTCCCTCCGCCGCGCTCCGGGCCGGGCTGCGCGCGCCGTAGGGCAACAAACTACGTTGCCCAACGGCGCCGGGCCACCGCCGCCACGATACCCCCCGTGGCGGCGGCGTCCCGGCCCTGTCGGGCGCGCATCCCTCACGCGACCACCTTCCGCAGGGAGTGTCGCGAGGTCTGGTGAGGTGTCATCGCCGTGCTCCACTCGCCGGAGCGGCCCCTTTTATGCAAGGACGAATTATGCGTTTGTGCCCTTCCTCCAAGCACCTCTTCCGCGCCAATCCGTTCATAAATACCCGGGTCACATCTCCTGTGCGCCCGGTGCGCCCGGATGCACAGAAGCTGTGCAAATCCGGCTCGTTCGCTCCGGCGCTTTTGTCGGCGTAATCTGATACGGGCCAACCATTTACCTTTCACGCCACAAGATGGGAACAGGTGTTGCCGGTGCGCCCGCCCGGACCCCTCGCCGCCGGGCCCCCAGCCCGCGGCGCGGCCGAGTCCCACACTTGCGGACGCAACTCGCGGCGTGGAGGACGCCCGCGGGAAAACGTCCGGCGGCGCACCGGGGCGCCGCAGCCGGGCGCGGGAGAGGGTCGCGGGCAGAAGGGGTCCAGCCCATCGGTCACCCTGCACCGAAGGAGGACCATGCGACACTCTCGATGGATGGCCCCGCCGGGCGGGGCCGGAGCGGCGCTGGCCGCGGCGGCTCTGCTGCTGCCGGCCGCGCCGCTCGCGGCGCAGTGCGCCAACACGGTCGTGGCGGACGTGGTGGCGCTGGAGCAGTTCATCTGGTACAACCGCCTGGGCGCCCACGAGCCCGAGGGGATGATGTACGCCCTCAAGGACGACGTGGTGGGGATCAGCGGCGCCCCCGGCCCCGGCAACGCCCGGCTCCGGCCCGGTAAGCGCCCCCGCCCGCTCGTCCTGCGCGTCAACCAGGGCGACTGCCTGCAGATCAACTTCACCAACTGGCTCCCCACCGGCACCGGCGGCGGGCGCACCGGCACGCGCGCGGCCAGCGTGCACGTGGTGGGGATGCAGCTCGTCACCTCCATCCAGGACGACGGCTCCAACGTCGGCATCAACGCCACCTCCCTGGTGGAGCCGGGAAGCTCGCGCACCTACAAGCTCTTCGCCGAGCGCGAGGGCCCCTTCCTGATGTACAGCACCGCGCAGACCACCGGCGGCGACGGCGACGGCGGCCAGATCGCCAAGGGGCTCTTCGGCGCGGTGAACGTGGAGCCCCGGGGCGCGCAGTGGTACCGCAGCCAGCTCACCCGCGAAGAGCTGAACCTGGCCACCACCGGCACCACCGGCGGCGGGCAGCCGATCATCGACTACGAGAGGCGCTACCCGCTGGGGCACCCGCTCTACCCGCGGCCGATCATGCGGATGACCGACGGGAACCGGATCGTGCACTCCGACCTGTACGCCGTCATCACCGGTCCCAACCGGGGGAACTTCCCGCCGGGCACCTACCCCGACGACGTGATCGGCACCGGGTGCGGCGACCCGAACTCGGACCAGTGCATCTATCCAAACCGGCTCAAGCCGTTCCGCGAGAACACGGTGATCTTCCACGACGAGATCGGGATCGTGCAGGCATTCGAGAAGATCTTCGACTCGCAGCAGTTCGAGTTCACCCTGCACGGCGGCCGCGACGCCTTCGCCATCAACTACGGCACGGGCGGCATCGGCGCCGAGATCCTGGCCAACCGCTTCGGGCTGGGGCCGATGTGGGACTGCAACGACTGCAAGTTCGAGGAGTTCTTCCTCTCGGCCTGGGCGGTGGGCGACCCGGCGATGGTGGTCGACAACCCGCCGGCGGCGTCGTTCGACCCGAACAACCCGCCCGCGCCGGGGCCGCGGGCCACGAAGGCGCTCTACCCGGACGACCCGTCGAACGTGTTCCACAGCTACCTGAACGACCACGTCAAGATCCGGAACGTGCACGCGGGCCCCAAGGAGCACCACATCTTCCACCTGCACGCCCACCAGTGGCTGCACACCCCCAACGCCGACGGCTCCAACTACGACGACAGCCAGGCGATCGGGCCCGCCGGCGGCTACACCTACGAGATCGCCTTCGGCGGGGCGGGCAACCGCCGCAACACGCCGGGCGACGCCATCTACCACTGCCATTTCTATCCCCACTTCGCGCAGGGGATGTGGGGGCTGTGGCGGGTGCACGACGTCTTCGAGCAGGGCACCGTCCTCGACGCCAGCGGGCGCCCCGCGCCGGGCTCGCGCGCGCTCCCCGACGGCGAGATCGCGGCGGGGACCCCGATCCCCGCGCTGGTGCCGCTGCCCACCTACGCCATGGCGCCGATGCCCAACGCCACCATGCCGGGATTCCCCTTCTACATCCCCGGCATCCCCGGCCACCGGCCGCCCAAGCCGCCGCTGGACACGCGCTTCGACGGCGGGCTGCCGCGGCACGTGGTGAAGGACGGCACCGCCGCCTTCCCGGCGCTCAACACGCGCGACTTCTCGAAGCACGACGTGACGCTGCTGGTGAACTGGCTCCCCGAGGCCGGCACCCCGGCCGAGCAGGCGGCCATGAACTTCCACGCGGCGCCCGGCTACAACACGCCGATCGCCGACCAGTGGGCCACGCTGGGCTTCTTCGAGACCAACGGGAGGACTCCCAAGCCCGGCGCGCCCTACGCCGACCCCTGTCCGATCAACACCCAGAACCCGGACAGCATCAAGGCGGCGGCGTTCCAGATCGACGCCACCTACAACAAGGCGAACTGGCGGTTCCCCCAGCACCGGATGTTCGCGCTCTGGCACGACGTGCGCGACTTCTACGACAACGGGCGCGCCCCGGAGCCGCTCTTCATCCGCGTGCTGGACCGCGACTGCATCGACTACAGCCTGGTGAACCTGGTCCCCGAAGAGTACCGGATGGACGACTTCCAGGTGCAGACGCCCACCGACGTGATCGGGCAGCACATCCACCTGATGAAGTTCGACGTCACGGCCTCCGACGGGGCGGCCAACGGGTGGAACTACGAGGACGGCGCCCTGGCGCCGGGCGACGTGAGGAACCGCATCAAGGCCATCCGCGCGGCGAACGGGTGCGCCGAGCCGACCGACGCGAGGGACGGCACGACCACCTGTCCGCGGCCGCGCTACCACCCGTTCTTCAACTGGCACACCGAGTGGCTGGGGGCGCAGGAGAACGTGCAGCGCTTCTGGGCCGACGCCATCGCCGACGCGCGCCGGCAGGGCACCGTGTTCACCCACGACCACTTCGGCCCCTCCACCCACCAGCAGACGGGGCTCTACGCCGGCTTCCTCCCCGAGGACTCGGGGACCGTCTGGCGCGACCCCGAGACGGGGGTGCAGTTCGGCACCCGCAACGACGGCGGGCCCACCAGCTGGCGGGCCGACATCCTCTACACGGCGCTGCCCGACTCCAGCTTCCGCGAGTTCGGCCTGCAGATCGCCGACTTCGCGCTGGCGTGCGGGCGGGAGGGGTTCGCCACCGGCGTGGGGACGGGGTACTGCTACAAGGACCTCCCGGCCATCAACCCGCCGGGGAAGGACGAGGACGGGCTCCCCAACCTGCTGCGGCCCCCGCAGGCGCGCGGGGTGTGCCCCAACGGGATCGACCGGCCGCCGTGCCCCGAGATCATCTCGGCCGACGACCCCGGCACCATGCTGATCAACTACCGCAACGAGCCGGTGGCGCTGCGGGTGCGCAACCCGGCCACCAACCAGCAGGCCGCCGCGCCCGGCGGGAGCCTGGCGCGGGCGTTCGCCTCCGACGGCTTCCGCGCCGACGCGCGCTTCAACAACTTCGGGCCGTACGGCGCGCGCCCGGGCGAGCTCCCCGGCGACCCCTTCACGCCGCTCCTGCGCGTGTACGAGGACGACCGCATCGTCTTCCGGCTGCTGGTGGGGGCGCACGAGGAGAGCCACCAGGTGAACCTGCACGGCACCCGCTGGCTGTTCGAGCCGCGCTTCCCCGATTCGGGGTGGCGCAACACGCAGGGCGTGGGGATCAGCGAGTTCTGGGAGTTCAACCTCGACAAGCTGATGACCAACCGGCGCGACACGATCGCCGACTTCCTGTACCAGAGCGCCCCCGTGGACGACATCTGGAACGGGACCTGGGGGCTGATCCGCATGTACCGCCGCACCCAGCCCACCCTGCTCCGGCTCAACAACCTGGCCGTGTCGCGCTCGCTGGAGACGGCCGAGGCCGAGGCGGCCCTGGCGCCGGCCCGCCCCGACGGCTCCCCGCCCGAGTACCCGGACCCCAACGAGCCGGCCCAGTGGCAGGGCGCGAGCCCCGCGCCCGACGAGGCGGTCGTCGCCATGAGCTCCCTGGCGATCGGGACCGACGCCGAGGCCGACACCGTGATCACCGACAGCGTCGCGGCCGGGTACGGGACCGAGACCACGGGCGGGATCGACTACGAGGTGTTCGAGTACGACCCCGATACCCAGACCGAGACGGTGGTGAGCGACGACCCGAAGGCGGCCGAGAAGGGGCTGGTCCAGGACGCCACCGCCACCCAGACGATGGCGCTCAGGAGCACCTCCACCACCTCCTCCACCTCCACCTCGTCCACCGCCTGGTCGGGGAGCGGGGGGAGCGTGGCGCGCGGCTTCTACACCACCTGCCCGCGGGTGTCGAAGACGCGCTGGTTCGACATCGTGGCCACCACGGCGCGGCAGGCGCTGCCGGGCGGCCGGCTGGAGTGGAACCGGCGCACGGTCAACGGCGGCCCGCTGCACGACCCGTCGGCGATCATGTACGTGTTCCGCGCCGACCTGCGCCGCGACGGGACGCTGCGCGCGGGCGCGCCGGTGGAGCCGCTGGTGCTCCGGGCCAACGCGGGCGAGTGCATCCTGGTGCGGCTGCACAACTGGATGCGCCGTCCGCTCCTGGACCCGGCGGGCTTCAACACGCTCCCGATGATCGTGGACCTCTTCAACGCCAACCACACCCACCCCGACACCCTGGTGGGGCTGCACCCGCAGCTGGTCGCCTTCGACGTGCAGCACGCCGACGGCACCGAGGTGGGCGTCAACCGGCGCACCTGGGTGGCGCCGGGCGAGTACCGCTGGTACGTGTGGTACGCGGGCGACGTGCAGAAGGTGGGGAGGAAGTTCGTGGCCACCCCGATCGAGTTCGGGGCCACCAACCTGGCCTCGCCCGACCGGATCGAGCACTCCAACAAGGGGGCCGCGGCCTCGCTCATCATCGAGCCCCAGAAGTCGCGCCACTACCGCGACCCCGGCTCGCACGCGCTGGCCACCATCCGCGACGAGAACAACAACTTCCTGTTCCGCGAGATGGTGCTGCAGTTCCACGACGACGTGAACCTGCGCTTCGGCAGCGACGTGACGCTCCCCCGCTACGACTGCAAGTTCGAGGCGGGGAACCCGCACGACGCCGAGGAGGAGAAGGCGTGCGACCCGTCCAACCCGCAGCCGGGGTGGGTGACCTTCCGCGCGGGCGAGGCGGTGCCGAACCTGGCCGAGGCGGAGGACCCGGAAGACTCGGGGCAGAAGGGCTTCAACACGCGCACCGAGCCGCTCTGGTTCCGCATGGCCTTCGCGCCCAACGCCGAGCTCGACTTCACGCTCAAGAAGGACTTCCGCAACTCGCTGAAGGACGTGCAGGTGGGCGGCCGCCCGCAGACCCCGATCCTGACGGCGGGCGCGGGGCAGGCGCTGCGCATCCGCGTGCTGCAGTCGGGCGGGCACGCGCGGGCGCACGTCTTCAACCTGCACGGGCACATCTGGGAGGAGCTGCCCTACGTGAAGAACTCGCGCTTCCTGGGCCCCAACGCCCTCTCGGAGTGGAAGGGCGCGCGCGACGGGCACGGGCCGCTCAACCACTTCGACGTGCTGCCCAAGAACGGGGCGGGCGGGAAGTACCGGGTCCCGGGCGAGTACCTGTACCGCAACCAGCCGTCGTTCCTCTTCGACGGCGGGATGTGGGGGCTGATCAAGGTGAACTCGGCCACCACGACGACGAGCCCCACGACGCTGCAGCCCACGTCGTCGGAGCCCACGTCGCCGCAGACCGCCACGCTGCAGTCGCGGGACGGCTCGGCGCGCCTGGGCGCGTGCGTGGTCGACCCCAAGACGGCGCGGACCATCTGCAAGCGGCGGTAGTCTCCGTTTCGTGACCATCCTCCAGCCCGGCCCGCGGCGCCCGCCGCGGGCCGGCTTCTTTGGGGAAGTGCGAAAGTGCGAAGTGCGAAAGTGCGTGAGTGCGTGAGTGCGTGAGTGCGTGAGTGCGTGAGTGCGTGAGTGCGTGAGTGCGTGAGTGCGTGAGTGCGTGAGTGCGTGAGTGGCGCGTACCCAATGCTGTCATTCTGAGGCCCGGCCACACGGAACCAGCATCCGCACGAACGACGGCAGGGCCGAAGAATCTTCTCACCCTGGCAGGTGGGTCGGGCGCGGCAGCGACACGGATGCCCGCTCGCTTCCATGTCCGTCTCTGCACCGATGTCCGCCTCCACCGCCGGTCCCGCCCCCGCATGCGGTTGAAGCCTCGTCCGCGCCGCCCCCGCGTCCCGCGCGGATGCCGGCCAGGCGAGGCTTTCCGTGGTTCCAGCCGCGGGTTCACCCGCATTCTCTCACCGCATTCCTCATCCACATCCCCTTATCCACATCCTCTTCCCGCGGACCCGCCCGCGCTTGTCGCGGCGGACCGCGCGGGCTACGTTCCGCGCCGGGCGTGGGGGCGGTGGACGACCGGCCGGAGGAGCGGGAGAGGATGAACCGGGAGAAGCTGGAGCGCACCATCTCGGAGGCGTACCGGGACCGCGAGCGGCTCGAGGACCGCGACGTGGCCGACGCCGTCGAGGCCGCCATCGAGCTGCTGGACCGCGGCCAGGCGCGCGTGGCCGAGAAGGTCGACGGGCAGTGGCGGGTGAACGCGTGGCTCAAGGAGGCCATCCTCCTCTACTTCGCACTGCGCCCGCTGGAGCCGATCGAGGCCGGCGACCTGCGCTTCTTCGACAAGATCCGCACCAAGCGCGGGCTCAGGAAGCAGGGGATCCGCGTGGTGCCGCCCGGCGTGGCCCGCTACGGCAGCCACCTGGAGCCCGGCTGCGTGCTGATGCCCGGCTACGTCAACATCGGCGCGTACGTGGGCGCCGGCACCATGGTCGACACCTGGGCCACCGTCGGCTCGTGCGCGCAGATCGGCAGCAACGTGCACCTCTCCGGCGGCGTGGGCATCGGCGGGGTGCTGGAGCCGCCCGGCGCCTCGCCCGTGATCGTCGAGGACGGCGCCTTCGTCGGCTCGCGCTCCATCGTGGTCGAGGGCGTGGTGGTCGAGGAGGAGGCGGTGCTGGGCGCCAACGTGGTCCTCACCGCGTCGACCCCGATCGTCGACGTCACGGGCTCCCAGCCGGTGGTGACCAGGGGCCGCGTCCCCGCGCGCTCGGTGGTGATCCCCGGGACGATGCCGAAGCAGTTCCCGGCCGGGACCTTCCACGTCCCCTGCGCGCTCCTGATCGGGCAGCGCAAGGAGTCGACCGACCGCAAGACGTCGCTCAACGACGTGCTCCGGACCTTCAACGTGCAGGTGTGAGCGCGTGACCGATACGAACACCGCGGCGCCCGCGGGGGCGGACCGCGACGCGTCGGCCCGGGTCCGCGACGAGCTGGCCGGGCTCACGCTGGAGCTCTGCCGCATCCCCAGCGAGACGCTGCACGAGGCCGAGATCGCCGCCCGGGTGCAGCGCCACTGCACGGTGGTGGCCGGCGCGGACGCGGTGCGGCGGATCGGCAACTCCGTGGTCTGCGACCCCTGCGCGGGCGACCCGCGCCGGCAGGGGCTCCCCGCGGTCGCGCTGGTGGGGCACCTCGACACCGTGCGCTGCGCCGAGCGGCAGGAGTACACCATCCGCGACGGGCGCGTCTACGGCTGCGGCGCCAGCGACATGAAGGGCGGCGTGGCGGTGATGCTGGCGCTGCTCGACCGCTGGCGCGAGCTGCAGGGCGCGCGGCCGGTGTGGATCTTCTACGACGCCGAGGAAGGGCCGATGGAGACCAACGGCCTGCAGCCGGTGCTCGACGGCAGCGTCCTGCCCCCGCTCGACTTCGCCTTCATCCTGGAGCCCACCGACCAGGGGCTGCAGCCCGGGTGCATGGGGACCATGCACGCCACGGTGACCGTGCGCGGGGTGCGCGCCCACAGCGCCCGGCCCTGGCAGGGCGAGAACGCCATCTACCGCGCCATCCCGCTGCTGGAGCGCTTCGCCGGCTTCCAGCGCCGCCCCGTCGCCTTCGGCGAGCTCACCTTCTACGAGGTGTGCGTGGTGACCACGGCGCTCACCGCCAACTCCAAGAACGTGGTCCCCGACGAGCTGGCGCTGAACGTCAACTTCCGCTTCGCGCCGGGGAACACCGCGGCGGCCGCCGAGGCCGAGCTGCGCGCGCTGGTGGGCGACCTGGGGGAGGTGGAGGTGCACGACTGCGCCCCCGCCGGCGAGGTGCACGCCGACCACCCGCTGATCCGCGGCTGGCGCCTGCGCGAGGGGCTCGCCGTCACCCCCAAGCAGGCGTGGACCGACGTGGCGCGCTTCACCTCGCACGGCATCCCCGCCGTCAACTTCGGCCCCGGCGAGACGGCGCAGGCGCACCAGGCCAACGAGTGGTGCTCCATCGACTCGCTGGAGTCGTGCTACCGGGCACTCCGGCGCTTCTTCACCCCGTGAACCCGCTGCTGGCCGGCATCGCGCCGTCGCTCATCCGGGCCATCGCCGCGCGCAAGCGGCCCGGCGACGTCGACCTGGGGATGGGCGAGCCCACCCTGCGCCCCGACCTGGCGCCGTTCGAGGCCGCGCTCGAGCGGGTGCGCGCCGAGGGGATCCCCTACACCCCCAACGCCGGCCTCCCCGAGCTGCGCGAGGCCGTCGCGGGCTACTTCGCCTTCCCGGGGAAGACCGCCGGGACGAACGTCTGCGTCACCATCGGCTCCGAGGAGGCGCTCTACCTGGTCGTCAAGACGCTCCTGGACCCGGCGCGCGACGAGGCGCTCGTCGTGGAGCCGTGCTACCTGGCCTACCCCAAGCTCTGCGCGCTGGAGGGAGTCCGCCACCGCACCGCGGCCCTCGACCCGGCGGACGGCTTCCGCCCCCGCGCCGACGCCGTGCTGGGCGCGCTCGGCCCCGACACGCGGCTGGTGATCCTCAACACCCCCTGCAACCCCACCGGGCGCGTCTGGCCCGAAGAGGAGCTGCGCCGGCTCGCCGACGGGCTGGCGGAGCGCCCCGGCCCGCCCGTGCACGTGCTGGCCGACGAGGTCTACCGCGAGCTGTACTACCTCCCCCACCGCCCGCCCTCGATCGCCGAGCTGTATCCCCATTCGCTGGTGGTCGGCTCGCTGTCGAAGAGCAACGCGCTCACCGGCCTGCGCCTGGGCTGGCTGGTCGCCGAGGCGGAGCCGGTCGCCGCGGCGGTGAAGGTGCACCAGATCGTGAACACCGCCGCCAGCACCTTCGCCAACCACGTGGCGCTGGAGATCTTCGCCCGCCCCGAGTCGCTGGCCGCGCACCGCCCGCTCTACGCCGCGCGCCGCGCGCAGCTCGTCGATCTTCTGGATCGGCACGACATCAGGCATGCCCCCATCGAGGGTGCCTTCTACTGCTTCGTCCGTCTCCCGGAGAAGCTGGCGGGCGATTCGCTCGCCGCGGCGGAGCGGCTGCTGGAGGAGCACCGCGTGGTCACGGTGCCGGGGATCGCGTTCGGGGAGGGCGGGGAGGGGTGGCTGCGGCTGTCCTGGGTGGCCGAGCCGGACGCGCTGGCCGCGGGCATCGAGCGGATCGCGGAGTTCTTCTCATAAAGGTTAGGTGACAAGCGAAAACGCCGCACCCCCGTTGAGCGGTGCGGCGCCTCGTCGTAGTTGAAGCCTCACGGGGTTCGTGAGGCTTTCTGCAGTCGTTGCCGCGGCTTCAGCCGCCCTTCCCCGAGCCGACCGCGCGAGACGAATCCGCCCCCGCACCTCCCGCCCGCGCCGCCGAGTCCCGCGCGGCCTGCGCCGCCCGCTCGGCCGCCTCGCGCTGCCGGATCACCTTGCTGAGCCGCCCGCGCGGCACCTCCCAGCGCAGCGGCCGCCAGCCGCCGCGCTCCAGCGGCGAGGGCGAGCCGTCCTTCGGGCGCAGCGCCGCGTAGTAGACCTGGTAGTTGCTCCCGGGATTCCACAGCACCCAGCTCTTCAGCCCCGCGTCGTACGCCGCCTGGATCTGGCTGCGCACGTGGCCGGCGCCGTAGGTGAGGCCGTCGTGCAGGTAGTCGGCGGTGAACGCCTGCAGCCAGGGGACGATCTCGCCCGTCTTCTTCCCCTGTTGCTGCACGAAGCGGGTGCGCTCCACCGCGTCCTGCATGGAGATGCGCACGATCTCGTACGGGTGCGCGTTGGGCCGGGCGAAGCCGTACATCCCCGCGTAGTAGTGCGACGGGTAGACCATCGGCAGCACCGCGTCGGCCGCGGTGATCACCTGCTCCCAGTTCTGCCCGATCCCCACGTCGCCCTCCAGGTGCGTCACCAGCCCGAAGACGTCGGCGGTGACCGGCACCTGGTACTGGGCGAGCTGCTGCTTCGAGTAGACGATGAAGTCGTGGATGTTGTCCGCGCGGCTCTTCCCGCCCGCGCCGGGGAAGGCCATGGTGCGCCGGCGCGCCTCCACCACGTCGGGGAAGCGCACGTAGTCCCACTGCACCTCCGCGAAGCCCATGTCGAGCGCCTCGCGCGCGATGGCGACGTTGTAGTCCCACACCGTGCGGTGGTACGGGTTCACCCACGGCTTCCCCTTCTGGTCCAGCCACACGCTGCCGTCGACGTGCCGGATGGCCAGCTCCGGCTTCTTCTCGGCCAGCATGCGGTCCTTGAACACCACGATGCGGGCGATCGGGTAGATGCCGTGCGCCTGGAGCGTGTCCACCAGCTGGGGGAGCCACTTCGACCCGGGGCGCTGGTCGGCGCCGATCTCCCTGGCCAGCGCGATCCCCGTGGAGTCGTGCGTGAGGTAGGTGTCCGACTCCTTGACGTCGATGACGAAGGCGTTGATCTCGGTCTCGTCGGCCACGCGGATCAGCTCGCGCATCCGCGAGCGCGACCCCGCCGCCCAGGCGTTCACGTAGAGCGCGCGCACCGAGTCGGGGCGCGGCACCCGGTCGCCGAAGCGCGCCCGCCAGCGCGCCAGCGAGTCCTCGCGCGCCCGCCGCGCCGCGGCCGCGGAGTCGCCCTCCCCCCGCCCGCGCGCGCCGCCCGGGCGCGTGCGCCCCTCCGACTCGCCGCACGCCGCCAGCGCGCAGGCCAGCCCCGCCAGCGCCAGCAGCCGCCGAGAACCCGTCGCTCTCACGATCCCCTCTTCCGGTCGAGGTCCACCGCTCCGGTCCCGCCGAATCTACCGCCGCTCCCGCATCTCCGCACCCCGTACTTCGTACCCCGTACTTTCGTACTCTCGTACCTTCGTACCTCGTACCTTCGTACCTCGTACCTTCGTACTCTCGCACTTCCCCGTGGAAACGAAGAGGCGGGCCCGGACTCGGCGTCCGGGCCCGCTCCACGGCCCGCGTGGGACGCGTGGACCTGCTTACATCTTGGTGGTGTCGCCGCCCATGGTGTCGTGCGACATGGTGTCCATGCCGGTCGTGTCCATCGGCATCGGGGCCGGCGGCGGCAGCGGGGCCGGCATCGGGGCGGGCACCACGGTGGTGGTGTCGCCGTCGGTGTCGGTGTCGTCTTCGCCGCCGCCGCAGGCCGTGAGCGACACGATCGCGGCGGCCGCGAAGATGGAGAGGGTGCGGATCTTCATGCCTTTGCCTCCGTTGGTCGGACGTGAAGACGGGCCCGCGCGCGGTCGGCGCGGACCCGGGAAATCACATCTTGGCGGCCGTGTCGGCCGTGACGGTGTCGCCGCCCATGCCGGTGTCGGCCGGCTGGGGCATCATGGTGTCCGCGGGCGTGACCGTCGGCGGCGTCACCGGGGCGGCGGTCTCCACGGCGGTGGTGTCGCCGCCCGCCGCGTCGTCGCCCTCGTCGCCGCCGCCGCAGGCCGCCAGCACCAGGGCCGCCGCGGCGAAGACGGACAGGGTACGGATCTTCATCTCTCGCCCTTGCCTGGGACGTGAAGCGGGGCCCGCGCGGCGCGCGCGGGCCCCGGGAGGACTCACGGCGCGGCCGTGTCGGTCGCGGTGGTGTCCATCATCCCGCCGGTGGTGTCGCCGGCCGGCGGCATCATCGAGGTGTCGGGCGTCATCGGCGCCGGGGGCGGCACGGCCATCCCGGTGTCGACGTTCACGGTGGTGGTGTCGCCGCCGGTGTCGTCGCCGTCGTCGCCGCCGCAGGCGGCGAGCGACACGACCAGGGCCGCCGCGAAGATCGAGAGGGTGCGCAGCTTCATCGTCTCAAGGCTCCAGGCTGGGTAGAGGCGGGCCCGCGCGCCGGTGCGCGGGCCCGGTGCTGCTCGCTCGGGTCAGGGAGTCGTGTCCTTCGCGGTGGTGTCGTCGTCGGCCTCGCCCTGGATGGTGTCGACGTCCGTGGTCGTCACCACCGAGTCCTGGGTCGGCACCACCGTCGGCTGGTTGATGGTGTCCTGGCCCGCCACCACCGAGGTGTCCTGGGCCGTCGCGTCGTCGCCGTCGGCGTCGTCGCCGCCGCAGGCCGTCAGGCCGACGAACGCCGACAGCGCCAGGATCGCGAGATAGCGGCTCTTGCTCATCGTGGTCTCCTTCGGTTGTGAGGCCGGGCTCTGCCGGCCGGGTGGTCCCTCGGTCCCGCGGCGCCCCTTTCGCAGTGGGTCCGCGGCCGGGCCCCGGGTAGGGGCAACGGGTGTGCCGGGGTCGGCCAGGGTGGGGCGCAGTGGCGGAAAGTGGCGCCGCTGCTTACTTTCCACGCATCGGGGAGCGCGTCCGGGGGCGTCCGTCCCCCCGTTCCGGAGCCTGCGGCGGGTGTTCAGTGAACACCCGGCGGGCGTTCAGTGAACGCGGGCGTCCGGCCGTGCAGCGGACGGAACGCCGCTCCCGCGGGAAAACGCAGGGTGCCATGCGAGGACTCTCCCTCCGCGTCAAGGTCTTCTTCCTCTTCGCCGGGGCCGCGCTCCTGATCGTGGTCCCCGCGCTCCTGCTGATCGCCGACGCGGTGAAGCGGCAGGCGTACCAGCGCGCCACCGCCGACGTGGAGAACGCCGGCGCGCAGCTCTTGCGCTACTGGGCGCTCCGCGCCGAGGGGCTGCAGGACAAGGTGCAGGTGAAGGCGGCCGACTCCGTCGCCACCGCCGCCTGGCTGGCCGGCCGCGAGCGGGCCCTGGAGCGGCGCCTGCGCAACGATGCCGACAAGGAGGTGGTGGTCGTCGTCGACACCACCTTCCGCACGCTCCTGGGGCCCGAGCTCCAGCGCGAGGTGCTGGAGACGGCCGCCGCCGGGGGGAGGCCGCTGGTGGTGCTCCCCGACTCGGGGCTCCCCCTCCTCCTGGCGGTGCGCGAGGCGTCGCGCGACACCGTCCGCCTGGGGTGGGTGGGGGTGGGGGAGCGGCTCTCGGCCTCGGGGCTCAAGAAGCAGCTCGCCGAGTCGAACGCCGAGCTGGCGCTCCTGGTGGGCGAGTCGGTGGTGGGGCTCACCTTCGACCCCGACAGCGCCCCGCGCGCCGAGGTCGAGGCCCTGAGCCGGGCGGTGGTGGGGCAGCCGCAGGGGGCCACCGAGCGCTACCCGGTGGGGGGGCAGACCTACCTGTCGCGGATCTATCGGGTCCCCGGGGCGGGACTTCCGGTGCGGGTGGCGGTCTTCCGCCCGGTGGCCGAGGAGCTGCGCATCGCGGAGGGGATCACCAAGTCGCTCTTCGGGATCGGCTTCCTGGCGCTGCTCACCGCCGTGGCGCTGGCGGCGCTGGTGGCGCGCATCGTGGCGCGCCCCACCCAGGCGCTGGCCGAGGCGGCCAAGCGGCTGGCGCGGGGCGACTACGACGCGCCCCTGCCGCGCGACTCGGGCGACGAGATCGGGCAGCTCTCCCGCACCTTCGGCGAGATGCGGCGCACCCTGGCCGAGCGCGACGCGCGGCTGCGCTCGGCGCAGGCGGAGATGATCCACCGCGAGAAGCTGGCGGCCATGGGGCGGCTGGTGGCGCAGCTCTCGCACGAGATCAACAACCCGATCTACAACATCCAGAACTGCCTGGAGGCGCTGGAGCGCCGCGGCGACCCCGGCGACCCCAACCGCGAGTTCCTGGAGCTGGCGCAGGAGGAGCTGGCGCGCATGGCCACCCTCACCCGCCAGCTGCTGGACCAGAGCCGGCCGCTCTCCGACGCCGCCCAGCCGGTGAGCCTGAACACGCTGGTGCACCGGGTGCTCACGCTGGCCGGCCCCGAGCTGCAGGCGCGCGGCATCCGCGCCGAGACCGACCTGGCGGCGGACCTGCCGCGCGTGGTGGTGCACCCCGAGGGGGTGCAGCAGGTGCTGGCCAACCTGGTGAACAACGCGCTCGACGCCATGCCGGGCGGAGGGCGGCTCCGGCTGTCGACCCGCGCCGACGCCGACGCGGTGGAGGTGGTGGTGGAGGACACGGGGACGGGGATCGCCGAGGCCGACCTGCCGCACATCTTCGAGGCGTTCTACACCACCAAGCCGGGGGTGGCGGGGATCGGGCTGGGGCTCTTCGTGTCGGAGGGGATCATCCGCGGCCACCGCGGCCGCCTCTCGGTGGAGAGCCGCCCGGGCGACGGGAGCCGCTTCACCGTGCGGCTCCCCCGCGAGACGCTCGACGAGGCCGCCGCCCCCGGCGAGCCGCGCCCCGACGAGGAAGCGGCCGCGGCCGCCGCCTGAGCACTTTCGCACTTTCGCACTCAGGACTTCGCACCGTGGTGACGACCGAAAAGCCCAGGATCCTGATCATCGACGACGACCGCGCCTTCCGCGTGGGAACGGGCGCGCTGCTGGCCGACGAGGGCTACGACGTGGACGCCGAGCCGGGGGGCGACCCCGGCCTCGAGCGCCTGCGCCGCGAGCACTACGACATGGTGCTGCTCGACCTGAAGATGCAGGGGCGCACCGGGCTCTCGGTGCTGGAGGAGCTGCGCGGCTCGGGGAACGACGTCCCCGTGCTGATGCTCACCGGCTACGCCACCGTGGACAGCGCGGTGCAGGCGCTCAAGCTGGGCGCCGACGACTACATCACCAAGCCGTGCGACAACGCCGTCCTGCGCTCCAAGATCAAGGCGGTGCTGGCCCGGCGCGAGCCGGTGCTGGGCGCCGGCGCGGCGCGGCTGGTGGGGAACACGCCGAAGATGCGCGACGTGCTGCGCGCTATCGCGCGGGTGGCGCCCACCGAGAGCACCGTGCTGCTGCGCGGCGCCACGGGCACGGGGAAGGAGCTGATCGCGCGCGCCATCCACGAGGAGAGCCCGCGCCGGTCGAAGCCGTTCGTGGCCGTCAACTGCTCGGCGCTGGCCGAGGGGCTGCTGGAGAGCGAGCTGTTCGGCCACGCCCGCGGCGCGTTCACGGGGGCGGTGTCGGAGCGCAAGGGGCTCTTCGAGGAGGCGAACGGGGGGACGATCTTCCTGGACGAGATCGGCGACGTCTCGCCCGCCATGCAGGCCAAGCTGCTGCGCGTGCTGCAGGAGCGCGAGGTGGTGCGGGTGGGCACCAGCCGCCCGGTGCAGGTGGACGTGCGCATCGTCGCCGCCACGCACCAGGACCTGGAGGCGATGGCCGAGGAGGGGAAGTTCCGCAAGGACCTCTACTTCCGCCTCAAGGTCTTCCAGATCCGCGTCCCCGAGCTGCGCGAGCGCCCCGAGGACGTGCCGGCGCTGGCGGCGGCCGCCCTGGCGCGCTGGAACGAGCGGGTGGAGCCGCACCGCCGCGTGGCCGGCCTCTCCGACGAGGCGGTCGAGGTCCTGCGCGCCTACGACTGGCCGGGGAACGTGCGCGAGCTGATGACCGCGGTGGAGTACGCCTGCATCGTCTGCGACGGCAAGCGCATCCTCCCCTGCCACCTCCCCGAGGAGGTGCGCGAGGGCCCCGTCTCCGAGCCGGTGTCGCACGAGGGGAACGGGAAGAAGGCCGAGGCGCGGGCCCCCGAGCCGGCGAAGCGCTACCAGGCCCCCGACGCCGAGCGCGAGCGCGAGGCGATCCGCACCGCGCTGGAGGAGGCCAACGGCAACCGGACGAAGGCCGCCGCCGCGCTGGGGATGGGCCGCACCACGCTCTGGCAGAAGCTCAAGGAGTACGGCCTGTGAGCGCCGGCCTGCGGGCGATCGTCTCGCCCGTGTCCGTTTTGGAGCACTGACAGGAAAGAAGTGTTGTGCTGGTTCGTCATTCTCCTCTTGAAATGGACGACCGGTCGTGCTAGCTTATGGAGACTCCATCACGAGAGGGAGATATGAAGAAGGTTCTCCGTACCGTGCAGCCCCCGCACAAGAGCAAGACCCTCACGTCCGCACAGGCTCGTAAGGCGATCCTGAAGGTGAGGGCTGAAGCGGAGGCGAAGCGGAAGAAGCGCAAGAGCCAGGAGAACCGTCCCGCCGAGCTTGCGCCGTAGGCGCAGGCTGCCCACCCGTGCTTACATCGTATGCCACCCAGCTACGACAGTAGCGTCTTCCTCAACTGCCCTTTCGATTCCGCGTACCGGCCTCTCTTCGAGGCCGTTGTTTTTGCCGTCTACGACTGCGGCTTCTATCCCCGCTGCGCGCTGGAGTCGGAAGACAGCAGCCAGGTGCGGATCGAGAAGATCAACGGCATGATCCGGCAGTGCCGTCTCGCGATCCACGACATCTCCCGCACGCAGCTCGACAGGGCCAACCGGCTCCCGCGCTTCAACATGCCCTTCGAGTTCGGGATCTTCATGGGGGCGAAGGCGTTCGGCGCGCAGGAGCACCGGCGGAAGGCGTGCGTCGTGCTCGACAGCGAGCGGTACCGCTACCAGAAGTTCCTTTCCGACATCGCGGGCCAGGACATCCGGGCTCATGGCCGGAAGGCCGACCGCGCGATCCACGTGGTGCGGGACTTCCTCTCCACGCACTGTCCACCGGACGTCCTGCTGCCAGGCGGTGAGGCGCTGGTGGGGCGCTACCGGGAGTTCCGCCGCGAGCTGCCGCAGTACTGCACAGAGTTGCGGCTCGATCCGGCGAAGCTCACTTTTCGCGAGTTGACGGTCCTCATCGCAAATTGGATCGGCCTTTTTCCCCTCCCCCATCATCCGCCGGCGGATGGTTGAGCGCGAGGGAGAGCCACCATTGTCTCCTCCACCATCCGCATCCGCATGACCGAGACACCGCAGAACCCCACCCGCCGCGACTTCGCGAAGGCCGCCGTCGCGGCCGCGGTGGCGCCCGTGCTGGGTCCGCTGGCCGCGTGCGCGTCCGGCGGCCCCGAGCCCGCGCCGTCGCCGGCTCCCGCTCCGGCTGCCGCCGCGCCGGGCGGGACGCCGACGGCGCCTTCCGCGCCGCCGCAGCGGCAGAACGAGCAGGAGCGCGACCCCGTGGCCGAAGAGCTGATGGAGGCGCTCCGGGCGAAGTACCGCGACCGGCTCACTGCCGAGCAGTGGGAGGAGGTGCGCAGGGGGATCGAGGGGAACCTGCGCGCCGCCAGGACGCTGCGCGAGTTCGAGCTGCCGATCTCCACCGAGCCGCCGTTCGCCTTCCGCGCCTACCGCGGAGGTGGGCGGTGATCCCGGTCGAGACGCTCTACCTCCCCGTCGCCGCGCTGGCGGAGCAGCTCCGCTCGCGCCGGCTGGACCCGGTGGAGCTGGCGGAAGCGTACCTGGACCGGCTGGAGCGCCTGGGGCCGCGGCTCGGCGCCGTGGTGACGCTCACGCGCGAGCGGGCGCTGGCGGAGGCGCGCGCCGCCAGGGCCGAGATCGCCGCCGGGCGCTACCGCGGGCCGCTGCACGGCGTCCCGTACGGCGCCAAGGACCTGATCGCCGCCGCGGGCTACCCCACCACGTGGGGGGCGCAGCCGTACCGCGAGCAGCGCTTCGACCGCGACGCCACGGTGGTCGCCAGGCTGAAGGAGGCCGGCGCGGTGCTGGTGGCCAAGCTGGCCTCGGTGGAGCTGGCGGGCAGGATGGGCTACGAGCAGGCGAACGCCTCGTTCACCGGGCCGGGGAGGACGCCCTGGAACCCGGAGTACTGGAGCGGCGGCTCGTCCAGCGGCCCCGGCGCGGCGGTGGCGGCCGCGCTCGTCCCCTTCGCCATCGGCTCGGAGACGTGGGGCTCCATCACCACCCCGGCAGCGTTCTCCGGGGTCACGGGGCTGCGCCCGACGTACGGCCGGGTGAGCCGCGCCGGCGCCATGGCGCTGTCGTGGACGATGGACAAGATCGGCCCGCTCTGCCGCACGGCCGAGGACTGCGGGCTCATCCTCCAGGCGGTCGCCGGGCCCGACCCGCTCGACGAGGCCTCGGCCGACCGCCCGTACCGCCACGACGCGCGTCTCCCGGCCGGGAGGAAGCCGCGCATCGGCGTGCTGAAGGGGCTGGCGGAGGGCTCGCAGCCCGAGGTGCAGCGCAACTTCGCCGCGTCGGTCGAGGCGCTCTCCGACGTCGCCGAGATCGTGCGCGACGTGACCCTGCCGAAGTTCCCCTACGGCGCCGCGGCGGGGATCATCATCGACGCCGAGGCGGCCAGCATCTTCGAGGAGCTGGTCGACTCGGGGCGCGTGCACGAGCTCACCGCGCCCGAGGACCGCATCGGCGGCTACCCGGGGCAGGTGGTGCTGGCCAAGGACTACCTGCGGGCGATGCGCATCCGCACCCCCGCGGCGGTGGCGATGGACCGCTTCTTCGTCGAAGGCGGCTTCGACGCGCTGGCGCACCCCACCCGCCCGACGGTGGCCTACCCGGTGGGGAAGAAGTTCAGCGAGGCCTACAGCGACGCCCGTGGCGGCGGCGAGCCGATCGGCGGCGCGGCCAACCTGCTGGGGCTCCCCGGCATCGCCCTGCCGAACGGCTTCGGGCGCGAGAGCCTCCCCACCTCGTTCTCGCTCACCGGCCGCGCCTGGGACGAGGGCGTGCTGATCGCCCTCGCCGCCGAGTACCAGCGCCGCACCGACTGGCACCGCCGCACCCCGCCCGCCTTCAGCACGTAGGGCGAGATCCGCCATTCCGCCCAAGACAGTCCCGATTGCGAATCCTGCTACTGAAAAGCCTCACGCAGAGTTAGCAGAGTCAGCAGAGAACAACAGGGGTTCCTCTGCTAACTCTGCTGACTCTGCGTGAGACATGCAGTTCATCGGATCTCGAGTGAGAGATCGTCGGCGTGGATGATGGAAGACGGTCGTCCGACGCCATCGCCCGTGTCCCTCCGCCGCGAACGCCTGTCCACCGGCGATGACACCGACGGCTGGACGCCCGTCGAGCGAAAAAGCTAAGTCGTTGCTTGCAAACGAGATGATTTCGGCCGCAAATCCGGTACGGCCGATGCAGGCCCGCCGCGCCGTCTGAAACACCACCCGCCGCAGGAAACCCAGTCCGTGGAGACCCGATGAACCCGCTCGCACGCGCATCGCTTCGCGCGGCCGCCGCCCTGGCGGTAGTCCTCGTCTCGGGAGGCTGCGCCACGCAGGTCACCCGCATCTCGCCCGACCAGCAGATCGACCTCTCCGGGCGCTGGAACGACGTCGACAGCCGCCAGGTGGCCGACGCCATCATCCACCAGAGCTTCGAGAGCCAGTTCGGGCAGAGCTGGGCGCTGCAGTACGCGCAGGCCAACGCCGGCCGCCGCCCCACCGTGATCGTCGGCAGCATCCGCAACCGCAGCATGGAGCACATCCCCGTCACCACCTTCGTGCGCGAGCTGGAGCGGGCCTACCTGGCCAGCGGCCAGGTGCAGGTGGTGGCCAGCGCCGAGGAGCGCGGCGAGGTGCGCGAGGAGCGGCTCGACCAGCAGGAGCACGCCTCGGCCGACACCCGCGCCCGGCTGGGGAAGGAGCGCGGCGCGCAGTACATGCTCCAGGGCGACATCAGCTCCATCGAAGACCGCGAGGGCGGCCGCCGCGTGGTCTACTACCAGGTCGACATGACGCTGGTGGACCTGGAGAGCAACGCCAAGACGTGGACCGGGCAGCACCGCATCAAGAAGTTCGTCGAGCGGCCCCGCTTCCGCCTCTAGCCCCGCGGCGACGCGAACCCTTCGCAGGAGACTCCTGAGATGAGAAGGATCCCAGCCGCCGCCGCGCTCGCCCTCGCGGCCGCCGCGTGCGCGCCGCGGATGCAGCCCGTGCGCGCCGTGCAGCCCAACGGCGCCATCGTCCCCTCCACCGCCCCGGAATCCGTCGAGCGCGCGCACGCAGAGGGGCGCAGCGAGCGCGAGCGGATCGCCGCCGAGCACGACCAGGCGATCGCCCGCGCGCTGCAGGCGTGCTCGGGCGCGGCGTGCGACGCCATCGCCCGCGGCGAGCTGGCCATCGGGCTCACCCGCGAGCAGGTGCTGGCCGCCACCCACACCTCGGCCGTGGCCTGGGAGGAGCGCGGCGGCGGCTTCGTCACCACGCTCACCCCTCGCGACGAGGGGCGGGGCCCGCGCGACGCCGTGGCCGAAGTCGCGTACGTGACGCTGGAGAACGGCCGCGTCCGCAGCTACGCCTACCGCGAGCCGCAGGGGGTGCGCCTGGTGGCCTCGCCCGCCGACGCGACGCCCGAGGCGCAGGCCCGCGCCCGCGCCGGGGCGCTCCGCCGCGAGGGCGACGAGTTCGCGCTGGCGGGCGACTTCCGGCGCGCGCTCGACCGCTACGACCGGGCGGACGTGATCGTGCCGAACGACCCCGAGACCACGCTGCGCATCGCCCGGGCGCTCGACAAGCAGCTCCGGCCGTACGAGGCGGCGATCCGCTACCGGCTCTTCCTGCACCAGCTGGAGATCGAGCGGATCCGCGCCTACGGCGAGGTCTACGCCGGCATGGCCGCGGCGATCGCCGAGGCGCGCAGCCGCATCATCGTCCTGGAGCGCGGCGGGCGATGAGCCCCACGCGGCGCGCCGCCCGGGCCGCCCTCGCCGCGGCCCTGCTCCTTCCCGCGCTCGGCGCGTGCGCGGGGCGCTCGGGGTACCCGGCGCGCCCGCGGCCGGAATCGCTTCCTTCGAACTCGCCGCTCCTCTCCCGCACGCTGGGCGAGACCGACGCGTGGCTCAGGTACTACCTGATGGAGGGGAAGCCCGACTCGGCGGCGCTGCTGCTGGACGCCCGCTCGCGGGTGAGGCCGGGCGACGAGCTGCTGCGCCAGCTGCAGCTGGGCGTGGTGCTGCACCACGCGGGGAAGTGGGAGGAGAGCAACGCGGCCTTCGCCTGGGCCGAGGCCGAGGCGGAGGCCCGCTGGACGCGCAGCCTGTCGCGGCAGGCGGGCTCGCTGCTGCTGAACGACGCCGTGGTGGAGTACGTGCCGCCCCCCGGCGAGCTGGCGATGATCCCCTACTACCGGCTGCTGAACTACCTGGCGATCGGCGGCGCGGACGACGCGCTGGTGGAGGCGCGCAAGGCGGCGGCGACGCTCGGCCGCCTCTCCGAGGACCGTGCGCCGTGCGTGGGCGACGGCTTCGTGCACTACCTGGCGGGGACCACGTTCCGCGGGGCGGGCGAGCGCGGCGACGCGCTGGTGGCGTACCGCAACGCCGAGCGGTCCTTCCTGGCGTGCGACGGCCGCGACGAGGCGCGGGCGCCGGAGTGGCTGGGGCTCGACCTCTACCGTGCGGCGCTGGAGGCGGGGGTGCGCGAGGTGGCCGACTCGGCGGCGTCGCGCTACCGGCTGGCGTCCGACGTCCGAGGCGCGGGCGACGCGGCCGAGCTGGTGGTCTTCGTCGAGAACGGCTGGGTAGCGCACCGGGCGCACGCCGACATCCACGTCCCCATCTTCCCCGAAGAGCTGGAGGAGCTGGACGGCGGCGAGGAGGGGAGCGTGCTGGAGGCCGCCGCCGGGGTGGTCGGGCGGCTGGTGGGGAACCTCTCCGAGCAGGCGTACTGGGGCGAGGCGCTGGACGAGCACCCGGCCTTCCAGCTGGGCGCGGCGCTGGACGGGGCGTACGTGATGAAGCTGGCCTGGCCCGAGTACCGGCTGGAGGCGGCCGAGGCGCCGCGGGTGCGGGTGCTGGTGGACAGCCAGGCGGTGGAGGGGCCGGTGGTGCAGGACCTCTCGGCGGTGATGTTCCGCCGCTGGACGGGGCAGCGCCCGGGGGTGTTCACCCGCCTGGTGGGGCGCGGCATCGTCAAGTTCCTGGCGGTGCGCGAGATGGAGAAGAAGGCGAAGAAGGAGGACGAGAGCCTGGGCTGGCTGGTGGGCCGCGTGGGCAACCTGGTGGGCAACGCCCTGGAGCGCGCCGACACGCGCAGCTGGTCGCTGCTCCCGGACCGCATCTCGGTGGCGCGTTTCACCCTGCCGCCCGGCGAGCACCGGGTGCGGGTGGAGGTGCTGGGGCCCGACGGCGCCGTGGCCGAGACGGTGGACCTGGGCACCGTCACCCTGGCCCCGCGCGGGACGCTGATCCTCAACCGCCGGGTGTGGGGCGCCGAGATGGGCGACGTGCGGCGGCTGGCCCCCCACGCCGCGAGCGCCCGCCTCACCGCCGACGTGCAGGCCGTTCCCGCGCAGTGAGCCGAGTCACCCAACCGGAGCCGCACCATGCGCAGACAGACCTCTCTCCCGCTCGTCCTGGCCCTCGCCGGGTGCAGCGTCTTCAACCCGGGGGTGGACGCCTACTCGGCCCAGGGCACGGCGTACGGCGACTCGTTCCGCTGCGCCCAGCGCGCGGTGAGCGACCTCGGCTACGCGGTGAGCTCGCTGGACGTGCCCAGCGAGTACCTGCGGGCCTCGCAGGACTTCGACCGCGGCGGCGCGGACGGGGAGTACACGCGCGGCTACCTAACCGTCGCGGTGGACCGCGAGCGCGACCAGAAGCTGCGGGTGTACGCGGAGCGCTTCGCGGAGGGCGGGCGCCGGGTGGGCGCCGTGGGGCCGCGGCCGGAGCCGATGCCCCGTCCCCCCGGGGGCCGGCCGCGCCCGTACGACACCACCGACGTGATCGGGCGCCCGCGCCCGCGCAGCAGCGGCCCGCGCCGGGTGAACCCGGGCCCCACCGCCCAGCACGCGCGCGAGGTGGTGCGGCGGTGCAGCTTCGGCGGAGGAGCGACGGCAGCGGTGAACGACTAGTGCGAAGTGCGAGGTGCGAAGTGCGAAGGAACAGCGAGGCCCCGCCGGGATGATCCCGGGCGGGGCCTCGCCACGTCTGTCGAGCGGGTGCGCCTACTTGCCGACGCCGCTGTAGGGGGCGAAGAGCGCGATCATGAGGATCGGCACCAGCGGGATCATCAGGATGCCGATCAGCCAGTAGACGACCTCCCACCAGGAGTAGTCGTCCTCGAAGGACTCGCGCTCGCGCTGGACGTTCAGGTCTGCCATGGCGGTTGCTCGGCTCGCTCGTTCAGGTCGCCCCGGAAGCGGCGGTATTGTAGCACCCGCGCTCCCGCGACGCAACAACCGGGCGTGCGTCGCCGCACGGGTCGCGGTGGACCGGGTTCCGGGGAACGGCCTGGACGATCGAGGGATGAGCCGGGGCCGGGATCCGTGCCGCTGCCGCGCCCCACCCACCTGCCGGGGTGAGAAGATTCTTCGGCCCTGGGGCGATCCGTCCGGATGCTGGTTCGGTGTGGCCGGGCAGAATGACGGCAAACACCAGCTGATCTTCCCGGATTCCCGGGGCGAAGGCCGTTCGCGGTCGCATGAGGGATGCGCGCCCGACAGGGCCGGGACGCCGCCGCCACAGGGGGTATCGTGGCGGCGGTGGCCCGGCGCGGTTGGGCACGGTCGTATCGTGCCCTACCGCGCGCGCAGCCCGGCCCGGAGCGCAGCGGAGGGACATGCCCGGAAACCGCAGTGCGTGAGTGCGAAAGTGCGAAAGTGCGAAAGTGCTTACGGGGCGAGGCCGCGGTAGAAGGCGGCGGCGAGCTTGGGGGCGAGGGGGACCAGGGGGCGGGTGCGCTCGCCCAGGAGCCACTCCAGCTCGATCTCCTCCAGCGAGCCGATGAGCATGCGGCGGGCGAGGGGGAAGTCGGCGCCCGCGCGGATGGCGCCCTCGGCCTCGCCGCTCATCATCAGCTCGTCGATGGCCTGGGCGTAGGTGCGCAGCACGTCGCGCACGGCGCCGCCGTAGAACTTGCTGGACTGGCGCGACTCCAGGAGGAGCACGGTGGCCAGCTGCGGCTCGGCCTCGATGCTCTCGAACTGCATCTCGATGAAGCGCGCCAGCCGCCGCTCGAACGGCTCGCCCGAGTCGAGCACCTGGCGCACGGACGAGACGAACTCGGCCACCTTCTCGCGGAAGGCGGTGAGCAGCAGGTCGTCCTTGCCGTCGAAGTAGAGGTAGATGGTGCCCTCGGCCACTCCCGCCCCGGCCGCGATGTCGCGGATGCGCGCGGCGAAGAAGCCGTGCTCGGCGAACACCCGCACCGCCGAGTCGAGGATGGCGCGGCGCCGCGCTTCCTTGCTGTCGGTGAGCGCTTGCTCAGGCATGGGCGGGATTATAGTACGGGAGTACGAGAGTACGAAAGTACGGGAGTGCGAAGTGCGAAGTGCGAAGTGCGAAGTGCGAGGTGCGAAGTGCGAAGTGCGAAGTGCGGGAGATCCGGGAAGTCCTGCGCCTCGCGGCAGTTGCCGAGCGGGAGAAAGCGAGAGTGCGTGGATGCGGCCGGAGCCGCACCCACGCACTCTGCATTCGAGCACTTAGCACTCAGGACTTCGCACTTCGCACTTGCCGTTCAGAAGCCCGGCTGGAAGGCGAACTGCCAGTGCCACCCCTTGTCGCGGTGGAGCGGCCGCACGAAGTCGACCTCCAGGATCAGGTAGCCGAACAGGTTCACGCGGGTGCCCACGCCCGTGCTGGCCAGGATGCCGCGCTCCTCGAAGCCCGGCTGCACGCCGAAGTCGAAGTTGAAGTTGGTCACGGTCTGGGTGTCGCTGCGGTCGCGCAGCTTGCCCCACGCGGCGCCGGCGTCGAAGAAGCCGAACGCCTCGATCGGGGGCAGCCCCAGCGTGTTCCCCACGATCAGCTGCCGGATCAGCGGCAGGCGCACCTCGAAGTTGGCCACCGCCACGCGGCTGCCGAAGAGCTCCTCGAACGCCTCGCACTCCGACCCGCCGTCGGGGGAGTTCTGCAGCTCGGCGATGCAGCCGTCGGCCACGCTCCCGTAGCCGTAGCCGCGCAGCAGCGAGGGGTAGCCCAGGAAGATCGCGCTGGGGATCGCCTCGTCGCGGCCGTAGCGGCCGAAGTGCAGCCCGCGCAACGCCACCGTGAAGGGGCGCAGGAACAGGTAGCGGCGGTAGTCGGCCGTCAGCGAGTTCCAGTGCAGGTCGCCCACCGTGGGCGCCACCTCGAAGCGGTAGCGCTGCCCCGCCAGCGGCGAGGTGTAGCCGAAGAACGCGTTGTCGTACACCAGCGCCAGAGAGCCCTCGGCCAGGTTGAACGACTCCAGCGGCTCCTCGCGCTCGCGGTAGTCCACCGGCCCCTGGAAGACGGTCTGCCCGCCCGTGGTGACGGCCTGGTAGACGTACTCGCGGATCTGCAGGTCCTGCGTGATCCGCCGCGCCCCGGCCGCCGCCTCGACGCGCTGCACCCGCGAGAACGGGTACTGGGCGATGCCGTAGACGCTGTTGTCGAAGTAGCGGTAGATCACCACCTGGTCGAGCAGCTCGTTGCCCTCGCGCACCGTGCGGCGCCCGCCCGCCAGGTAGGGGACGCGCTGCGCGGCGGCGCCCCAGTTGACCCGGTTCTGCCGGTTCAGGTACACCACGTTGAAGCCGATCTCGTCGAGCTGCCCCTGCGCCTGCACCACGCCGTACACGGTGTGGCGGCCCAGCATGTCGCTGAAGATGGCCCCCACGCCGCCGTACACGCCGCCGCGGGCGTACGGGCCCGTGCTCCCGGCCACCCCCACCGAGGGCTGCCCCAGGTAGTCGAGCGAGAGCCGCGCCCGGTACGGGGCCGCCGCGTACGTCTGCTCGGCCGAGGGCTCGGGGCGGCCGAACTCGGGGTTGCGCAGCAGCGACAGCACCCGGTTGTACGCCGGCTCGGTGGGGCGCGGGCTGGGCGGCAGCACCGCCGGGAGCGGGTCGCCCCCCTGCGCCACCTGCGGCGCCCGGGGCGCGCTCCCGGCCAGCTCGGCGGGGTCGGCGAGCGCGTACATGTTGTACACGCCCCGCTCGTACGCCGTGAACACCAGCCGGTCCGCCCGGGTGGCCGAGGAGATGGCGGGCGAGAGGTCGGTGATCCCGCTCACCCCGGTGAACAGGTCGGTCACCTGGGTGGTGCGCCCGTCGGCCAGGTAGTAGCGGTAGACGTTGGAGATCCCCTCGCGATCGGAGATGAAGTAGAAGCTCGCGCCGTCGGAGGCCCACTGCGGGTTGATGTTCTTCCCCCGCTCGAAGCCCCTCAGGCTGGTGATCTCGCCGCCCGGCCAGGCCATGGTGGCGACCTGGTAGTTGCCGTAGGTGAGCTGCTCCAGGTTGGTCCCCGCCCCGCGGTCGGTCACGAACGCCAGGGTGCGCCCGTCGGGCGAGAACGCCGGCTGCATGTCGGCGTACGCGTCGCTGGTGAGCCGGCGCGAGCGCCCGCTGGCCAGCTCCAGCGCCCACAGGTCGCTGACGCCCCCGCTCATCCCCGAGAACACCAGGGTGCTCCCGTCGGGACTCCAGGTGGGGTTGGTGATCTCGTCCACCCCGTCGACCTCGTACTCACGCACGATGCGGGCGCGGTCCACGTCCAGCACCACCACCACGTCCTGCGCCTTGCGCAGCGCCGAGAAGGCGAAGCGCGTCCCGTCGGGCGACCAGGTGCCGGCCGAGTTGATGAACCGCAGGGAGCCGAAGTGCGGGTCGAACGAGGTGCCCCGCACCAGCCGCCGCTGCACCTGCCCGGTCTGGGCGTCGGCCACGAAGAGCTCGATGTCCAGGAAGTTCAGCTCGGAGAGGAACACCACCCGCCGCCCGTCGGGCGAGAGGGCGGGCGAGACGTTGTAGCGCCCGCCGCGCTCGCGCCGGGTGACGAGCGGCCGCGCCTCTTCGCGCGCCTCGCGCCGCTCGGCGATCAGCGGCAGGTAGGTGCGGCGGATCGACTCCTGCCAGTCGCGGACGATCTCTTCCAGGTCGGAGTTCAGGATGCGCTGGAAGGCGTCCTCGAACGGCACGCCCTGCCCCACCTGCTTGAGGATCTGCCCGATGGTGGCGTCGCCCCAGCGCCCGCCGATGTACGCCCAGAGCGCCTGCCCCCAGCGGTAGGGGAAGAAGCTGGGGTCGTAGTTCAGCTGCTCGATGGTGGGGAGCCGCCCGGTGAGCGCAGCGTCGCGCAGCCACATGGCGGTGTGCGGGTCCACCGGCCCCACCGAGAGGTACTCGGCCATCCCCTCGATGAACCAGAGCGGCACGTTGAAGCGCTGCGACGCCTCCTCCAGCCCGCCCCCGGCGCGCCCCAGCCCCGAGATGTCGTACTGGAAGGCGTGCACCAACTCGTGGCCGAGGACGTGGTCGGTCTCCTCGTAGCTGGCGGCGAAGGGAAGGAGCACGCGCTGCTTGAACGCCTCGGTGACGCCGCCCGTGCCCTCGCCCACCTCGCCGCCCAGCGCGGTGGTCTGCTGGAAGTGCGGGTGGGCGGCGTAGAGGATCACCGGCTGGCGCGACTCGAACTCGTAGTCGAGGATGCGCGACAGCCGCGCGTACCAGCGCTCGGCCATGCGCGCCGCGTCGCGGACGGCCGCCTCCTCCTCGGGGTAGAAGTAGACGTCGAAGTGCGGCGTCCGCAGCACGCGGAAGTCGAAGTTGCGGTACTGGACCTGGTTCTGCCCGAAGTACTGGGCGTGCACGGGTCCCGGCGCGGCCGCGAGGGCCAGCGCCAGCGCGGCTGCCGTGAGCCGCGCGGTCCTGCGGACGAAGGGCGACATCGGGGCTCCTTCCACCCTGACCGACGGTGTGGCGTGGACGGCCTGGAAAACCGCGCCGGGCTGATGCGTCCGGTGCGGCGCGAGCGGGCGTCCGTCGCCCGTTCGCTCACAACGTCTATCCTGCAAGGCTTCTGACGGTCCGGAGGGCGCTCCGCCAGGCGTTTGCGCGCCCCGTCCAGGCCGTCGTCCGCCGTCGCGGGTCCGTCACGGGGCGGCCGGCGCGGCGGGGGCCGCCGCGGGCGGGGGGACGGCCGCCTCGACCGCGTGGTCGCCGCCGGCGCCCAGCAGCCGGGTGATCCCCCAGATCAGGAGCGCCAGCACCAGGAGCCCGCCGATCCACGGCCATGCGCCGGGCCGCCCCGGCTCCGCTCGGGTGTCCGCCACCTGCTCCCGGATCTCCTTCCGCCGCTCGAAATCCCCCGCGACCGGGGCGCCGGGACGCGCTCCGGGACAGCCGCGGAACGCACGGATCGTGCCCTGTACCCCGACACGCGGGGCACCCCGAACGCTGGGCCCGCGGCGGCTTTGCCCAACCTGTTCCGCGCGCTGCCGCTGCGCAGGGCGACGCCTTCCCTCCACGGGGTGCGCGCGGGATGGTCCGCCGCTTGCTCCCTCGCGCGGAGACCTGTCTCCGGGGTGCTGCACGGTGTCCCGGAGCGAGACGCGAGGAGGGTGCGTTGGACGCCACGCAGGACGAACGGGAGATGGCCGCGCGAGAGGAGACGGCGGGGCGGGCCCTGCACGCGTACCGCGAGCGCCGCCGCCGCCGCCGGGCCGAGGACACGTACTTCGGCAGCGCCGACTGCCTGCTGGTGAACGCGGAGGCCGGGGCGGACGCGGCGGAGCTGTCGCGGCGGCGGCTGGACGTGCTGGGAGAGGCCGAGGCCGCGGGGATGCCGCCCGAGCTGGCGGAGATGATGTACGAGGTGGCCCGCGACGAGGGGCTCGACCCCGTGCTGGCGTACGAGCTGGTGCGCTCCGGGCTGGGGGTGTGCCCCCCGTCCGACGGGGTGGCCAACGCGCCCTCGCAGCCCACCACCGACAAGTACGTGCCCGAGTGGCTGTACCCGCCGGTGCCCACCGACGCGGTGCTGCGCGAGAGGATGCTGCGCATGTCGTTCCGCCGCCTGCGTTCGCTGCTGGAGCGTCATGCCGACCCGGAGGAGGCGCTGCGCGCCTTCGCCCGCGAGCCGGACGTGGGCCAGTACGGTTACTGAAGGAAGACACCCGGCGCGCCGGATACCCTTACGCGGGGGTCCGGCCGCCGGGGCGGGGAGTCTTTCGGCCGCGCGCCGCCGCCGGGTGCGGACGGCGGGCGGCGGTGGTTCTACGGCGACGGTTTCCAGGAGACGGACGGTGACGGACGAAACGGACGTGATCGAGCAGGGGGCGGAGGTCGAGGCGGGTTCCGCGTTCGCGGAGCTGGGGCTCTCGCCCGAGATCGTGCAGGCGCTGGACTCGCTGGGGTACGAGGAGCCCACCCCGATCCAGGTGCAGGCGATCCCGCTCCTCCTCGGGGGGCGCGACGTGATCGGGCGGGCGGCCACGGGGACGGGGAAGACGGCGGCGTTCGCGCTGCCGCTGGTGGAGCGGCTGGACACCGGCCGCGGCGCGGTGCAGGCGCTGATCCTGGCGCCCACGCGCGAGCTGGCGGTGCAGGTGGCCGAGGCCACGCACCGCTACGGCGCCCGGCGGGGGCTGCGCGTGCTGGCGGTGTACGGCGGCCAGGCCATCGACCGGCAGCTGCGCGAGCTGAGGCGCGGGGTGCACGTGGTGGTGGGCACCCCCGGGCGCATCCTGGACCACATCCGGCGGCGCTCGCTGGACCTCTCGGGCGTGGGCTACGTGGTGCTCGACGAGGCCGACGAGATGCTCGACATGGGGTTCATCGAGGACATCGAGGCGATCCTCGAGGAGACCCCGCGCGAGCGGCAGACGGCGCTCTTCTCGGCCACCTTCCCCCCGCGCATCGCCGAGCTGGCCGAGCGGCACATGCGCGACCCGGAGCGGGTGACCGTCCGGCAGGAGCAGCTGGAGACGCCGCTGGTGCGGCAGGTGGCGTACGTGGTCCCGCGGCCCTACAAGCTGGAGGCGCTCACGCGCATCCTGGACCTGGAGGCGCCGCAGTCGGCCATCCTCTTCTGCCGCACGCGCAACGAGGTGGACGAGCTGACCGAGGCGCTGGGGGTGCGCGGCTACCGCCCCGAGGCGCTGCACGGCGGGCTCAACCAGGTGCAGCGCGACCGGGTGATGAAGCGCTTCCGGGAGGGCACCGCCGACCTGCTGATCGCCACCGACGTGGCGGCGCGCGGGCTGGACGTGGAGCACGTGAGCCACGTGATCAACTACGACATCCCGCAGACGCCCGAGGCGTACGTGCACCGCATCGGCCGCACGGGGCGCGCGGGGCGCGAGGGGACGGCGGTGACGCTGGTGCAGCCGCGCGAGCAGTTCCTGCTGCGCGGCATCGAGCGCGTGGTGGGGCGCCCGATCGAGCGGGCGCGGGTGCCCACGGTGGCCGACCTGCGGGCGCGGCGGCTGGAGCTGCTGCGCTCGGCGATCTGCGAGACGCTGGAGGAGGCGGAGTACGACGCCTACCGCGAGGCGGTGCGCCCGCTGGCCGAGCAGTTCGACCCGCTGGAGATCGCGGCCGCGGCGGCCAAGCTGGCGGCCGACGCCACCCGCGGCGAGGAGCCCGAGAACGAGGTGGAGATCCCGCAGTGGGAGACGCGCGACCGCGGGCCGCGGGACCGCGAGCGCGACGAGGGCCGCGGCCCGCGCGGGCGGCGCGACCGCTTCGAGGAGCGGGACGGCGGCGGCGGGCGAGGCCCGTCGCGGGGACTCCGCGGCGGGGGCGACACCACGCGCCTCTTCATCGGCGTGGGCCGGCGGCGCGGCATCCGCCCGTCCGACATCGTGGGCGCGCTGGCGGGGGAGACGGGGATCCCGGGCGAGTCGATCGGCGCCATCGAGATCGCCGACCAGTTCACGCTGGTCGAGGTCGGTTCGCAGTACGCCGACCAGGTGATCGAGCGCATGCGCAGCGCCACCATCAAGGGGCGGCCGGTGAGCATTCGACGGGCGCGGGAAAGCTGAACGGCAGGGGACAGGGGACAGCCGGCTCTTCGGCGCACGGGGCGCTTCGCCTCGGAAGGCTCGAACCCTCATGCTGTCATCCTGAGGAGCCGCCCGCACGTGACTGGCGGAACGAGCGAACGCCCGGGCGGCGACGAAGGATCTGCGGGTGGATGCGAGCGTGAGCCTGAGGGACGCGCGATCCCCGTCCGACAGTCTCAGCCCCGGTCCGGGCCCGCCTGGAGCTGCGCGTAGAACGACTCGGCGGTGGAGAGGCGCTCCACCTGCGCGCGGAGCTCGTCCACCTCGGCCTGGAGCCGCGCGACCTGCGGGTCGGGCGCGACCGGCTGGGGGCGTGACGCCGCGCGCACCTGGGCCACGGCGTCGGCGATGGCGCGCACCACGATGCGGAAGCTGACGGCGAGCACTGGGATGGCGATTACGGTGAGGCCGGCGAGGGGGATGTCGTGCGGGCCCAAGGCTGTGCTCCGGGAGGCGGGTGTGTGGCGGAACGGGAGGCGATGCGTCTGCGTGGGAACGCCGCGCGAGGTTCGCGGAACGTGAAAGATAACGGGGGAGATGGCGAGCGGGGGAGATCCGGTGGCGGCGGGTGAGATCCATGGCTCCTGAACGCCGACCGAGTTGTGGGACGCCGAGCATGTGATCGGCCGTATGCGCAATTCCATCAAAGACAGCCGGTGAGCGTCTGGAGCGCGGGAGAGCCAACATTTGGCATGCCAGATCAGAAATGACTTCTCGTCCTCCCAACTTTTCTGCTGCGCAATTAGAAGCGCTCTGCAAAGCTCTTGCTGACACTGAGAAGGGGCTAACGGGATCTGAGATTGGCCAGATTCTGCGGCAGATCCATGTCAATGACGTTGATCCGGGCTTAACAAAGTGGAAGCGCCTATACAACGCACTCGCGGGGAGACAGAACAGGGACCAGAGCGGTGATAGGGTTTTGGCGTTTATTGGCGCCGCCTTAAATCCTGCACGATACGCGGGTCAAAGAGACGCATTCGAGCACCGGCGCTCCGCTGTAAACGTGCCGCTTGCATTTTACGGATTGGAGTACGGTGCGGATGGCAAGTTTTACCGGTGTGCCCCCGCCAGCACGCTCGGCGAGGCTGAAGAGCGTGCTCATCGATTAAGAGCTAAGTTGGAGCAGCGGAACGTTGAGCCTGAGGTACTCGCGTTCTGTCGAGCCGAGTTGCTTCAGGACAACTACTTCCATGCTGTACTAGAAGCAACCAAGAGCGTTGCAGCTAAGCTTCGCCAAATGACCGGACTAGGTTCGGATGGTGCGACCTTAGTTCAAGACGCGCTCGGGGGAGGTGACCCACGAGTCCGAATCAATAATTTCACGACCGATACGGAGAAAGGCGAGCAACGTGGGTTTGCCAACCTGCTTGTGGGGCTTTTCGGTACATTTAGAAACCCTACAGCGCACGCACCACGGCTGGAATGGCCGATGGGCGAGGAGGATGCTCTTGATTTGCTGTCGTTGGCGTCCTACGTGCACAGGCGATTGAAAAGAGCGACGGTCCGATAAGGTTAGCGTCGAATAGCGTCATGGCTGACAATCCTCAGTGGTGGCAGCGCGGGGTGATCTACCAGGTCTACCCGCGCTCTTTTCTGGATACCGACGGCGACGGGGTGGGCGACCTGCCGGGGATCGCGGCGCGGCTCGACTACCTGAGGTGGCTGGGCGTGGACGCCATCTGGATCTCGCCCTTCTACCCCTCGCCGATGCGCGACTTCGGGTACGACGTCACCGACCACACCGGCGTCGACCCCCTCTTCGGCACGCTGGCGGACTTCGACGCGCTGCTGGCGGAGGCGCACGCGCGCGGGCTGCGCGTCATTCTCGACTACATCCCCAACCACACCTCCGACCTGCACCCCTGGTTCGTGGAATCGCGCTCCTCGCGCGAGAGCCCGAAGCGCGACTGGTACATCTGGCGCGACGCGGCGCCGGGCGGCGGGCCGCCGAACAACTGGATCAGCGCGTTCGGCGGGAGCGCGTGGGAGTGGGACGACGCCACGGGGCAGTACTTCCTGCACACCTTCCTGCGCTCGCAGCCGGACCTCAACTGGCGAGAGCCCGCCGTCGAGGCGGCGATGCTGGACGTGGTGCGCTTCTGGATGGACCGCGGGGTCGACGGCCTGCGGCTGGACGCGGTGCAGAACGTCGTCAAAGACGACCTCTTCCGCGACAATCCGCCGAATCCCGACTATCGGCCGGGCGTCGACGACCCGTTCGACCGGCTGGAGCGCGTCTGGTCCGGCGACCGTCCCGAGGTGCACGAGGTGATCGCCCGCATGCGGCGCGTCGCCGACGAGTATCCCGGCGACCGCGTGCTGATCGGCGAGATCTACAACAAGGTCGAGCGGATCATCCCGTACTACGGGCGCGAGCTGGGCGGCTGCCACTTCCCCTACAACTTCCAGCTCATCGTGCTGCCGTGGGAGGCGCGCACGCTGGACGCGGCGATCCGGCGCTACGAGGCGCTGCTGCCGGGCGGCGCCTGGCCCAACTGGGTGCTCGGCAACCACGACCGCCACCGCATCGCCACGCGGGTGGGGGCGGCGCAGGCGCGCGTGGCCGCCGTGCTGCTGCTGACGCTGCGCGGCACGCCCACGCTCTACTACGGCGACGAGATCGGGATGGCCGACGTGCCGATCCCGCCCGGGCGGGTGCAGGACCCGTGGGAGAAGAACCTCCCCGGCCAGGGCCTGGGCCGCGACCCCGAGCGCACGCCGATGCAGTGGAGCGGCGCCCCGAACGCCGGCTTCACCACCGGCACGCCCTGGCTCCCGCTCGCCGCCGACTACCGCGAGACGAACGTGCAGGTGCAGCGCTGCGAGCCGGACTCCATGCTGGCCCTCTACCGCCGCCTGCTCCGGCTGCGCCGCGCCGAGCCCGCGCTCTGCGTCGGCACGTACGCGCCCGTGGACGCGTCGGGCGACGTGCTCGCCTACGTGCGCGAGGCGGAGGGGACGCGCTTCCTGGTCGCCCTCAACCTCGGCGCGGAGCCGGCCGCGCTCGACTTCGGCGGGGCGGGGGAGATCGCCGTCTCGACGCACCTCGAGCGCGAGGGGAAACCGGTCCGGGGGAGGATCGAGCTGGGCGGGGACGAGGGCGTGGTGGTGCGACTGGCGGCGTAGAACGTGCGGCTCGGTGCCTGGCTGCTGGAGACGAACGACGGGAGGGAGCGATGGCCGTGGAGAAGCTCGTCGAGGGGGTGAAGGAGCACGCGCTGCCGCTGGAGGACGACCGCGACCTGGACCCGCTGCTGGAGCGCATCGGTGACGCGCGGGTGGTGCTGCTGGGCGAGGCGTCGCACGGCACCGGCGAGTACTACACCTGGCGCGACCGCATCAGCCGCCGCCTGATCGCCGAGAAGGACTTCTCGTTCATCGCCGTCGAGGGCGACTGGCCCGACTGCTACGCCGTCAACCTGTTCGTGAAGGAGTGGGGCGACGTGGGCGAGAGCGCCCGCGAGGTGCTGCACGCCTTCCACCGCTGGCCCACCTGGATGTGGGCCAACGAGGAGGTGGTGGCGCTCGCCGAGTGGATGCGGGAGACGAACCGCGACCGCCCCGACGAGCGCAAGGCGGGCTTCTACGGGCTCGACGTCTACTCGCTGTGGGACTCGATGGAGGTGGTCACCCGCTACCTGGAGCGGCGCGACCCCGCGCTGGCCGAGCGCGCGCGCCGGGCGTACGGCTGCTTCGACCCGTACGAGGAGGACGTGCAGGAGTACGCCTTCGCCACCGCCTTCGTCCCCACCGACTGCGAGGAGGAGGTGGTGCAGATGCTCCGGGAGATGCGCTCGAAGGGGCCGCAGTTCCGCGAGCACGGCCGCGAGGCGTACTTCAACGCCGAGCAGAACGCGCTGGTGGCGCTGAACGCAGAGCTGTACTACCGGACGATGGTGCGCGGCGGCTCGGCGAGCTGGAACGTGCGCGACACGCACATGATGGAGACGCTGCAGCGGCTGATGAAGCACCACGGCCCCGACGCGAAGGCCATCGTCTGGGAGCACAACACGCACGTGGGCGACGCGCGCGCCACCGACATGGCGCGCGCCGGGATGGTCAACGTCGGCCAGCTCGCGCGCCAGGAATACGGCGACGAGTGCGTGATCGTCGGCTTCTCGAGCTACCGGGGGAGCGTGATCGCGGGTGACGCGTGGGGGTCGCCGATGGAGCGGATGCGCGTGCCCGAGGCGCGCGGTGGGAGCTGGGAGGCCGTCTTCCACGAGGCGGGGGCGCAGGACAAGCTGCTCCTGCTGGAGGGCTTCGACGAGGTGCCGGGCGCGCTGGACCCGCGCGGCCACCGGGCCATCGGCGTGGTCTACAACCCCGACGCCGAGCGCTACGGGAACTACGTCCCCACCGTGATGCCGTACCGCTACGACGCCATGCTCTACATCGACGAGAGCCACGCCGTGCACCCGCTGCACCTGGCCCCCGTCCCCGAGCACGAGGTGCCCGAGACGTACCCGAGCGGGATGTGAGGCGGATCACCACGTGGAGAGCCCCTCGCACGAGCGCGGGCGAGGGGGCTCTCCACGCGTCCCATGTCGGGATCACTCCGCGGCTGACACTCTTCGGCATCTCCTGCGTACAGACGGTGGTGCAGGTCCCTCCTTCCCGGAAGCCCCGGAGTGCCCCATGGACTTCGAAGTGATCAAGGAAGCCGCCTTTCTGGTCCTCATGTTCATCGTCTTCGGGATCCCTGCCCTGGCCATTGCCGCACGCATCGCGATTCGGCCCGTGGCCGAGGCGATCCTGCGCTTGCGAGAGGCGTCCGCTGCCCCCCCGAATCCGAGCATTTCTGCGCAGCGCTTCGCCGCACTGGAGGCGGAAGTGATGACGCTGCGCGACAGGGTGGAGGATCTATCCGAGAGCGCAGCCTTCGATCGCCAGCTCCGCGCGGGCGGGGAATCGGCCGCCGGCCCGCTGGGTCGAGATCACGAGGATCGTGGATCTGAGCCGGTCTGAACTCGCTGTACCTGGCTCCCGTCCCCGAGCACGAGGTGCCCGAGACGTACCGGGGCGGGATGTGAGGCGGGCCCCGCACAGCGAGAGCCCCTCGTCCGAGTTCGGCGAGGGGCTCTCGCGTGTCCGATCGGTGATACCGGATTCCACGATCGATCGTGCATTCCGCGCCCCGAAGGGTGTCATCCCGAGGGGAGCGTCTGCGCGTGATTCGCTCCCGCACCGATGGTTGGACGCGACCGAAGGATCTATGGCCCGCACTGCGTAGATCTTTCGCATGCGGGCCATAGATCCTTCGGCCTGCGAGCATTCGCGCGCAGGCGGCTGCGGTCTGGCCGGCCTCAGGATGACACCTTTCTGTAATGCACATTCAATCTCGGAATCTGGTATGACGTGCTCGCGCCTCTACCCTGAGCTTCGGAGCGTGGCCGCGCCGGCTGAGGTATTCCGCCCGGCTGCCAATCGCCCGGGCCAGGGATTCACCTTCCAGGAGACCCGCGCCTGCGTAGACGAGGCCCGGCCCGGCCGACGGGGGGGCGGGAAGGTGGAGGCATCCGCGCGCTCAATCGCCCCGCACGCCGTAGCCCTTGAGCACCTCGCGGGCGACGAGCGACTTGTGCACCTCGTCGGGGCCGTCGTAGATGCGGGCGCCGCGCTCGTGGCGGTACCAGAAGGAGAGCAGCAGGTCGTCGGTCATTCCCGCGGCGCCGTGCACCTGGATCGCGCGGTCGAGGACGCGCTGGAGGACGCCGGCCACGTAGAACTTGATGGTGGAGATCTCCACCCGCGCCGCGCGCGCCCCGCCGCGGTCGATCTTCTCCGCGGCGTCCAGCGTGAGGAGCCGCGCCGCGTCGATCTCGGCGCGGCTCTCGGCGATCCAGTGCTGCACCGCCTGCCGCGTCCCCAGCACGTCGCCGGGGGCCAGCTCGCGTTCGGCGGCGCGGCGGCACATGAGGTCGAAGGCGCGCTCGGCCACGCCGATCCAGCGCATGCAGTGGTGGATGCGCCCCGACCCCAGCCGCTCCTGCGCCAGGAGGAAGCCGGCGCCCTCGGGGCCGATGCGGTTCTCCACCGGGACGCGGCAGTCTTCGTAGGCGACTTCGCCGTGGCTGAAGTAGTCCTCGCCCGCCTCGCCCATCACGGGGATGTTGCGCACCAGGCGGAAGCCCGGCGTGTCGGCGGGGACGACGATCTGGCTGGCGCGCGCGTGCGGCTTCTCCGCGTCGGGGTTGGTCACCGCCATCACGATGGCGAACGCGGCGCCGTCGGCGGACGAGGTGAACCACTTGCGCCCGTTGATCACGTACTGGCCGCCGTCGCGCACGGCCGTCGTCGACAGCCAGACGGGGTTGGAGCCGGCGCGGTCGGGCTCGGTCATCGAGAAGCAGCTGCGGATTTCGCCGCGCGCAAGCGGCTCCAGCCAGCGCCGCCGCTGCTCGGGCGAGCCGTGCGCGTGCAGCAGCTCCATGTTGCCGACGTCGGGGGCCTGGCAGTTGAGCGCGTAGTGCCCGAGCGGGCTCCACCCCAGCGCCTCGCTCACCCGCGCGAACACCGCCAGCGACAGTCCCTGCCCGCCCAGCTCGCGCGGCAGGTGCGGCGCCCAGAGCCCCGCCGCCTTCGCCCGCGCGCGCGCCTCGCCGAGCGCCGGCAGCAGCGCGCGGAACGGCTCCGCCATGAAGCGCCCCTCCAGCGGCACCAGCTCCTCGCGCACGAAGGCGCGCACGCGCGCGGCGAGGTTGGGGGAGGTCGGGTCGTCGGTCATGCGGGGCCGGGGGCGCCGGTGGTTGGGGGGCAAGGGCGAATGGAATTCGCTGCAACGACCACACGAAGTCCGCCTGCGCGGACTACCGGCGTCGGCGCGGAGTCGAGGTCGGCGCGCGCTGCGGGCTTCCGGAGGTCCCGTTCACGCCGGGGTGGGGGCGGCGGAGACGGAGGCCAGGAATTCCGTCAGTGTGCGGTTGACGAGCTCGGGCTCCTCGACGGACGAGGTGTGGCCGGCGCCGGGGATCGTCACCAGCCTGGCGCCGGGGATGCGGGCGGCGATGCGCTCGGCCTTCGCGGGGACGGTGGCCACGTCCTGGTCGCCCACCATCACCAGCGTGGGAAGGGCGATGCGGTCCAGCTCGTCGTAGACGGCGCGGCGCTCGATCACGCCGTCCAGCGCGCGCAGGATGCCGACGGGGTGGTTCTCCATCCCCCGCTCCCGCCAGAGCCGCCGCTCGTCCTCGCGCGCCGGGTCTTCCAGGAACCTGCGGCCGAACATGATGCGCATCACCCGCGGCATCACCAGGCGGAAGCCGCGCCGGCCGAACAACCGCACGACGCCGCCCAGCACGCGGTACTTCAGCACGTTCGGCTCGGGGTCGGCCGAGGTCTCCATCAGCACCAGCGAGCGCAGCAGCCCGGGGCGGCGGATCGCCAGCCGCATCCCGACGAACCCGCCCATGGAGAGCCCCACGAAGTGGCACGGCGCCGCGCCCAACGACTCGATCAGCGCCGCCGCGTCTCCGGTGAGCGTGTCCATGTCGTAGCCGTCCGCCGTGACCTCGCTCTGCCCCTGCCCGCGGAAGTCGAAGGTGATGCAGCGGTAGCGGTCACGGAGCGCGGCCACCTGCGCGTCGAACATCCGCCCGCTCCACAGCAGCCCGTGCGCGAACACCACGGTCTCGGGCCCGGAGCCGGTGTCCTCGTAATGCAGGGTCGCGCCGTTGACGCGCAGGGTGGGCATGGATGGCCGGTGCGTGGGTGCGTGGCGGGCTGGATGAACTGTGACATCCGGGGAACCAACGCACCCGCCGGATCCGGTGCAGCGCCTGGTCAGGCCGGCCTTGGAACGCCAGGCCGCTTATTGAATTCGCGATCCAGGATGACGCGGACAATCTTCTTCACGTTCTCGATTTCCTCGTAGTGAACCTCGACCTTGGGCGGTTGGGGAGCGAATGGGTCGTACGCTGCCAGCAGAGCCGCCTCGAGACGTGGATCATCCGTGTAAACATCAACCTCCTCGTCTCGCTCGTTTCTCAAGAAGACATGGGCGTAGGTGCGGAAGCCCAGGAAATCCCCCTTCGGCTCGAAATCGATTCTCCGGACGAAGACGTTCTTGAGCGGCTTGACCACGTTGCACCTCCGCGCATCTTGTTGGGGGAAGTTTTCAGTATCTTTGCAGCACCAGGCTGAAGCCCCTCCGCCTCCTTGCGAATCAACTCCCAGGGGCGCAAGATCGCCTTCCAGCTGCACCTCGGCAAGCGCACCCGGCAGGGTCGAGAGCCGCGCACGCGGGTTGCCTCCTCACGCCCGACGACCGGCCGGATTGGGGCAACCCCTTGCCGCCGAAGCGATTCAAACCATCCGGCGTTCCACGATGTCCAAGGGTCCGTTATGGCGGGCACGCTGTCTGACGCCCGCAGAACCCTCACCCGCTGGAGCCCTCCGATGCAGACCCGAATCGCCCGCGCCGCCCTCCCGCTCGCCGCGGCGCTCTCGCTCTTCGCGCTCCCCGCGCACGCGCAGGACGACAGCGACTTCGTCTCGCGGTGCTACCGCAACAACCGCGACAACGACCGCGAGGTCTTCTGCGAGGAGCGCGAGACGCGCCTGGGCGCGCGCGACGAGCTGCGGGTGGACGGGCGCCAGAACGGCGGCGTGTCGATCCGCGCCTGGGACGGGCGCGACATCCTGGTCCGCGCGCAGATCCAGACCCACGCCGAGACCCGCGACGAGGCCCGCGACATCGCCCGGCAGGTGCGGGTCAGCACCGGCGGGGAGATCTACGCCGAGGGGCCCGACGTGGGGCGCCGGCGCCACTGGTCGGTGAGCTACGTGATCTTCGTCCCGCGCCGGATCGACCTGGAGGTGGAGACCAACAACGGGCCCCTCTCGGTCACCGGCGTGAGCGGCGACATGGAGCTGCGCGCCCACAACGGCCCCCTGGCGCTGCGCGGCGTGGGCGGCGACGTGCACGCGCGCACCACCAACGGCCCGCTGCACGTGTCGCTGGAGGGCTCGCGCTGGAGCGGCGAGGGGCTCGACGCCGAGACCACCAACGGCCCCGTCACCCTCACCATCCCCGCCGGCTACTCGGCCGAGCTGGAGACGGGCACCGTGAACGGGCCGATGAACATCGACTTCCCCGTCACCGTACAGGGCCGCCTGAACCGCCGCATCAACACCACCCTGGGCCGCGGCGGCCCCCCGATCCGCGTGATCACCACCAACGGGCCCGTGACGGTGCGGCGGTCGTAGCCGTCCGCCCCGCCACCCGGCGACAACGGACCGGCCCCCGCGAGCGCTCGCGGGGGCCTCGTCACGTTTGGTCGATCGCTCGCATCCGTCGGTTGCGTCGAGGATTCGCCTGCGTAATAATTCAGCGGCAGGGCCTCCCATGCGTTTCTCCCGCCACTCCCGAAGCGGTCCCTTCCCGGTCGGCTGCACGCCGGCCGGTCAGCCATCTCTCTCCCCGGCCTCCATGAACAGGAACCTGCTGCTGCTGGGAGCGCTCACGCTCGGGGCGCTCGCGCCGTCCGGCCTCGCGGCGCAAGCCCGGCCCGGGACCGCCACGGTCGCGACACCGCCCCGCCGCGCCCCCGTCACCCTGCTCGACGTCCGGCTCATCTGCCTGAAGCCGGACAGCCTGAGGGGGCCGGCGATGAACAGGCTCTGCAGGCTGAAGCTGCCCAGGTACGAGCAGCTGGCGGATTCCACGGAGTGGAGAGACTGGCGGGCCGTGCTGGCCGAAAACCCCGCGCTCGCGGATTCGATCCGGAACTCGCGGGTCGACCCCGCGCAGCTCCCCCTGAGAGAGGTGCTCGACAACCTGGGCGTCCGCGAGCGCGCAGCGGTGTTCGAACGGCTGTTCTCGGACCGGAACCGGCTGCGCGGCCGCGTGCGGGCCCTGGCGAACGAGGACATCCTGGAGCTGTACAACGCCGCCACCGACAGCGCGGTCCAGGACACGGCCGGAGAGTCGATCCAGCTGCTCGCGTCGCGGCTGCGGAGCGCCCGGCAGTCCACCGACAGCCTGCCGCACCAGATCGTGGCAGCGGTGAGGGATTCCATCCTGAGGTTCGAGCCGGCCCAGCTGGCGCTCCTCCTCTCCCGGGTGCCGCGGATCGAGCAGAGCGTGTTGAAGGATCTCGCCGGAGACTCCACCGTCGCGACCCTGCTGCAGAAGAGGAGCTCCGACCCGAACGTGCGCCAGATCCTCAGCCGCGCGGCCGCGCAGGAGCTGGTCGCCGGCACCAGCGCCCGGCCGTCGTCGCTGAGCCGGCAGTCGGACCTGCTGTGGGGGACCACGGACTTCGTGGTCACGCGCGTGCAGCAGCAGCTCCAGGCCTACGCGCTCCGGGGCTTCACCGCCAGGCTGTGCGGCGACCTGGGAGGGATGGTGCTGCGCGAGTCCTGCCAGATGCTCCGGTCCCATGAGTTCGGGCTGTCGAGGCCGGGCGTCACCCTCCTGCGCAGCGCGGTGCGCGCGGATCTCCAGGCGCTCCCGTACACGACGCTCGACTGGACGTACGCGCGGTACGCCGACTCGCTCAAGCTGCAGGGGCCGAACGCCGACAACGTGCTCACCGCGCTGCAGGTGACGCGCTTCGCCCTCGACGCCGCGCGCGGCGAAGACCCGTGGCTCGCGCTGGGGAACCTGGGACTGCGGTTCGCGGGCGCCGGCGACAGCGTCACCCTCCTCCGCGCGGCGCTCGAGCGGCAGGTCGACAGCCTCGCGAGCACGCTCTCGCTCGGGGAGCGCGTCGACAGCCTGTCGAGAGAGCTGTCCGCGGCGCAAGACCGCGTGCGGGAGCTGGCGGAAGATGCCGCGGCACAGCGCGAGCGCCTCCGGCAGCGGATCGCCGAGATCGAGCGGCTGCGAGACGCCGCGCGCGCCGAGCTGCGCGCGCGCGGCGGCCTGGTCGACCTCCAGTGGGAGCTGCACCGGGCCCGCAGCCAGCTCGCCGACGTACGGCGCCACTTCGAGGGACTGGTGGTCGACTCCACGCTGCCGGTGACGGAGATCCTGCTCGGCCTGTCGGCCCTGGCGTCCACGCGCTTCGACGCCCTGCGGCTGCGCAACCTGGTCCCTCCCGCGCTCGAGCCCGAGGAACTGATCAGGTTCCAGCTCATCGCGACCATGGCGAACCTGCAGGAGCGCGGCGCCCCGGCGTCCGCGGGCGAGCTCGACTTCGAGCCGTGGCGCTTCGTCCGGATCGCGTTCACGCTGCACGAGGATTTCAACCGTCTCCAGGAGCTGCGGAGCGAGCTGGAGAACCTGCGCCGGACGAAGCCCGACAGCACGGGCGTGGTTCGGACCGCGCAGGCGCGGCTGGCCCAGGGCGCCTTCTCGGCCGTCGAGAACCTGCTGGCCGAGGCGTCGCAGCTCCCGGAGTTCCGCGGCGGAGCGGGCCTGGAGCGGCTCGTGGGGGCGCAGCGGATCGTCGAGGGGGTGCAGGAGGTGGTGTTCCCGATCCTCGACGGCGACTACAGCGCGGGGCTGCTGGCGCTCAGCCGCCAGGTCGCGCCGTACCTCCCATCCAACGCACCCGCCACGCAGAGCTGGACGCGGGGGATCGTCTTCGTCTCCGACCTGGTGAACGCGTCCAGCCCGGACCAGGTCAACACGGCGCTCGCCGGGTTCGTGGATTCGGGCGGCGGCTTCATGGGCAAGCGGACCGGCAGGGGCCCGCACCTGAGCCTGAACGCGTTCGGAGGGGCGTACTTCGGCTTCTCGGCGGGGCTGTTCAGCGGCGAGGCCGCGGGGGGCGAGCGCGCGAAGTTCGCCGGGCTGTACCTCCCCGTCGGGCTCGAGCTCACCACGCCGTGGGACGTGGTCTGGCGGCACCGGCGCAGGCTGGGGCGGTTCGGCCTCTTCGCCCAGGCGATCGACCTGGGCGCGCTGGCCTCGTGGCGGCTGGAGAACAGCGACGACGTCGAGCAGCGGCCCGAGATCGGGCTGGCGCAGGTCTTCTCGCCGGGCCTCTTCGTGGTGTTCGACGTGCACGACGCGCCGCTGACGCTGGGCTACGGCTGGGCGCTGAGCCCCGCGCTGCGCACGCTGACCGAGGATCCCGACGACCCGGGCGAGGTGCAGGTGGACGCCGTGCGGCGCGGGTTCTTCATCGCCTTCGACATCCCGCTCTTCCCCTGAACTCGATGCGAGCAGAACGAGCGAGCGCCCCGCGGCTGCCGCGGGGCGCTCGCTCGCTTTCCAGGTCCAGGGGTCACCACGCCCAGGAGACGCCGGCGCGCACCCCTTCCACCTGGACCCTCCCGTCCCCGAAGCCGCCGGTGCGGAAGTACTCGGCGAGGAGGCCGGCGGGGCCGAAGTCCCAGGTGACGCCCGCGCCCCAGGTTCCGCCCAGCCCCGAGTCCGAGTCGCCGCGCACCGTGAAGACGCCGCCGCCGGAGTCGATCTCCAGCTCTTCGCGCCGGTCGCGCACGTAGCGGATGCCGGCGAAGAGGTGGCCGCCGAACCGGCCGGCCCGGTAGCCGCCCAGCACGTCGAAGCCCGTCGCCACCACGCTGGCGACGCCGCCGTCCACCTCGCCGGCGTCGAGGCCGAGGGAGTCCAGGTACGCGGCCTCGTCGGGCTCCAGGCGGCTGTACTCGGCGGCGCCGCGCACCCCCAGCCGGAAGTCGCGCGCCACCGGCCACCTCCGGTCCCAGCCGAAGACGATGGTCCAGCTCGGCTCCAGGTAGCGGCTGTCGGCGCCGGCCACGCCGAGGGCGGCGAATCCCCCGTTGGACGCCCTCTGCGCCGCGGCGGGGGCGGCGGCCGCCAGCAGCAGCGCGCAGAGGGTGAAGGCTCGTCCGGTCATGCTCTCTCCGGTGAAGCGGGGCTCTCGCCGACGCTCCACCGGAAGGTGCGTGCCCGTGCCGTCGATCGCCCACGCGGCCTCGCACGCCTCCCTCGCCTCGCACCCGAAGAGAGCCGGCCGCCCCGCGAGGGTGGCCGGCTCTCTCGTCTCCTGTCCGTGGCGGCACCCCGTCTACGGGTTACCGTCGTGCTGGCGGCAGCTCATACGCAGGTCTCGGGCTAGCAAGAGCACGTGAATGCGCACGTCTCATAGCACGTGTCTCCTGCGCACGTCGCGTTGCAGGTGTAGCAGGTGCAGGTCACGTTGGTGCCGCAGCCGACGCAGGTATCCCAGCAGGTGTCGGCAAAGGAATCGGGACAGGTCCAACCCGCCGTCTCCGGGGGAACGGGCCAGCATTCGCTGTCGGGGCACGAATTCTCGCACGAGTACTCCCACGCGTAGACCGTCGGCGCGTTAGCGGCACGTACGGTGCCGCGCGCCTCGTCCTGCGGCAGGGTCTGGAACGACTCGACCGCCAGGTCGTCCAGATGCAGCTTCAGGGTCTTCATGGGATTACCTCCAGTGTGAGGGAGCGGGGAATCATCGGCCGGACCGAAGTCGATCGGCCGTACACCGGGTTCGTACACACGCACTGCGAAGAATCTAGAACGTCGAGGCGGAGAGGGACGGTGCGGCCCGGGCGAACTCAACCGCCCGGGACGCCCCCGGCCACTTCTTCCCAACTTGCATCAATCGCCCACCGCCGCGTCGCACGCCTCCCGCGCCTCGGCGAGCGCGTCGCGGAGGCCGGCGGCGAGGACGCGGGCGGCGGGCTCCAGCACCATGCGGGCGTGCGCGCCGGGCACCATCCACACGCTGAAGGGGCCGCTCGCGTACTTCCGCCACCGCTCGGCGCGCTCGTCCGGCGTCAGGGTGATCGCCGGGCTCCCCTCCTCGGCGCAGAAGAGGGCGACGCGGCCGCCGTACGGCTCGTCCACCCGGTAGGCGCGGGTGGCGCGGGCGGTGGCCTCGTAGACGGCCATCACCCGGCCCACGCGGTCCAGCTCGCCCTCGCCGAAGTGCACGCCCTCGGCGGCCATCCAGCGCGCCAGCCCGGCCAGCCGCTCCCCGGGCGGGAGGGCGCGCAGCCCGGCGGCCAGCGCGTCCAGCCGCTCCTCGTCGCCGGTGACGATGCTGCGTGCGAAGCGGACGAAGAGCTCCACTCGGTCCGGCGCCTCGCCCTCGCCGTCGGGGTCCGGCGGGAGGGTGTCGAAGAGCGCCAGCAGCGCCACCTCCTCGCCCTCGGCGCGGAGGCGGCGCGCCATCTCGAAGGCGGTGATCCCGCCGGCGGACCAGCCGCCCAGGTAGTACGGCCCCCGCGGCTGCACGCGGCGCAGCTCGGCCAGGTAGCGCGCGGCCATCTCCTCCACCGTCTCCAGCGGCGCCGCCTCGCCCGCCACGCCCACGGCCTGGAAGGCGTGGAACGGCTGGTCGGGCCCCAGCAGCCGCGCCAGGTCGGCGTAGTGGGTGATGGTGCCGCCCGCGGGGGGCGTGCAGAAGAAGGGCGGCAGGTCTCCGCCCGGGCGCAGCGTCACCAGCAGCGCGGCCTCGTCGGCGCCGGCGCCCTCGCGGCGGAGCGCGGCGGCGAGCCCGGACGGCGTGGGGGCGCGGAACAGCTCGGCCAGCGGCAGCTCGCGCCCGAAGCGCTCTCGCACGCGCGCCAGCAGCCGCACCGCCAGCAGCGAGTGCCCGCCCAGCCGGAAGAAGTCGTCGGCGGCGCCCACGCGCTCCACGCCCAGCACTTCTTCCCAGAGCCGCGCCAGCTCCAGCTCGGTGGCGTCGCGCGGGACCACGTACGCGTCGCCGGCCTCGCCCGCAGCGGGCTCGGGGAGGGCGCGGCGGTCCACCTTGCCGCTGCCGGTGAGCGGGAGCTCGTCCAGCGCGACGAACGCGGACGGCACCATGTAGTCGGGGAGCCGCCGCGCGAGCGCGTCCCCCAACTCCGCCGGATCGGGCGCCCGCCCGTCCGCCGCGGTGAGGTACGCCACCAGCCGCCCGCCGCGCTCCACCACCACCGCGTCGCGCACGGACGAATGCTCCTTGAGCGCCGCCTCCACCTCGCCCAGCTCGATGCGGAAGCCGCGCACCTTCACCTGGAAGTCGGTGCGCCCCAGGTACTCGAGAACCGCAGTGCGTGAGTGCGTGAGTGCGTTCGACCCAGCGCGCGCGGTCGCCCGTGCGGTACATCCGCGCGCCGGGTGAATCGGAGAACGGGTCGGGGAGGAAGCGCTCCGCCGTGAGCCCCGGCCGCCGCCAGTAGCCGCGCCCCACCTGCACGCCCGCGATGAACAGCTCGCCCGGGACGCCCACCGGGCACAGCTCCCCGCGCGGGTCGAGGACGTACATCCGCGTGTTCGCGATCGGCCTCCCGATCGGCACCGTCGCCAGATCGTCGTCTCCCGAGCAGGCGAAGTACGTGACGTCGACCGCCGCTTCCGTTGGGCCGTAGAGGTTGTGCAGCTCGACGGAGGGAAGACGCTCGAAGAAGCTCGCGACGAGGTCCGGCGGCAACGCCTCGCCGCTGCTCATCACCTTCCTGAGGCTTCGGCAGCGCTCCGCGTCCGCGCCGTCGATCCACGCGCGCAGCATCGAGGGGACGAAGTGCAGCGTGGTGATACCTTCGCGCTCGATCAGCTCCGTCAGCGCCGCCGGCTCGCGGTGGGCGCCGGGAGGGGCGATCACCAGTCGCGCGCCAACGGCGAGGGGCCAGAAGAACTCCCAGACGGAGACGTCGAAGCTGAACGGCGTCTTCTGGAGAACGGCATCGTCCCCCGTCAGCCCGAAGGCGTCCTGCATCCACAGGATCCGGTTGACGACGCCGCGGTGCGCGTTCATCGCCCCCTTGGGACGGCCGGTCGAGCCCGACGTGTAGATGACGTACGCCAGCCGGTCCGTCCCGTTCTCGGGAGATGCGGGGCGGTCGGCCGGGAAATCATCCAGCACGCCGGGGCGATCCAGCGCGACGGATTCGATCCCAGACGGCAGGCGGGACGCGAGACGGTCCTGCGTGAGCGCCAGCGCCGCCGCCGAGTCCTCCAGCATGTAGGCGACGCGCTCCTCGGGGTATTCCGGGTCGACCGGGACGTACGCCGCGCCCGCCTTCAGCACGCCGTAGAGCGCCACCACCATCTCCACCGAGCGCTCCATGAAGACGGCGACGGGGGATTCGGGGCCGATCCCGCGCGCCCGCAGCAGGTGCGCGAGACGGTTCGCCCGCGCCTCCAGCTCCGCGTAGGTGATACGCTCGCCGTCGAAGACCAGCGCGACCGCGTCTGGCGTGCGCGCCGCCTGCGCCTCGAAGAGTGCGTGCAGGGGGACGTCCGGGTACTCCGCCCGCGCGCCGGACGACGTCTCCTGCAGCGCCGCGCGCTCCGCCTCGTCCAGCAGCGGGAGCGAGGAAACCGGACGGGTGGGCGCGGAAATGACCGCTTCCAGCAGCCGGACGAGCTGCGCGGCCATCCGCCCGGCCGTGGCGGGCTCGAACAGCTCGGCCGCGTAGCCCAGCGAGGCGGCGAACCCACCGTCGGGCATCTCGGCCATGGTGAGCTGGAGGTCCACCTTCGCCTGCACCCCCTCCTTCTCCACCGGCGCCAGCGCGAGCCCCGCCGGCGAGTCGACCACCCCGTCCGGCGTGTTCTGGAAGACGAACATCGCCTGGAAGACGGGGGTGTGGCTCAGGCTGCGCTCGGGCTGGATCTCCTCCACCAGCTTCTCGAACGGCAGGTCCTGGTGGGCGAAGGCGCCCAGCGTGGCCTCGCGCACGCGGCCCAGCAGCTCGACGAAGCCGGGCTTGCCGGAGAGGTCCGTCCGCAGCGCCAGCGTGTTGACGAAGAGCCCGACCAGCTCCTCCAGCTCGCGCCGCGTCCGGCCCGCGATCGGGGTGCCCACCACCACGTCGTCCTGCCCCGACCAGCGCGAGAGGAGCACGCCGAACGCCGCCAGCAGCGCCATGAACGGCGTGGCCCCCTCGCGCGCGGCGAGCGCCCGCAGGCCCTCGGCGACGCCCGCGGGGACGGCGAAGAGGTGGCTGGCGCCGCGGGGGCTGCGCACGGCGGGGCGCGGCCGGTCGGTCGGCAGCTCCAGCAGCGCGGGGGCGCCGGCCAGCCGCTCGCGCCACCAGCCGAGCTGCCGCTCCAGCGCATCGCCACGCAGCCACTCGCGCTGCCAGGCGGCGAAGTCGGCGTAGCGCACCGCGAGCGGCGGCAGCGGCGACGGCTGGCCCGCGCGGAAGGCCTCGTACAGCGCGAACAGCTCGCGGAAGAGGATCCCCAGGCTCCAGCCGTCGCTCACCGCGTGGTGCATCGCCAGCAGCAGCACGTGGTCGTCCGCCGCCAGCTTCAGCAGGCGCGCGCGGAAGAGCGGGCCGTCCCACAGGTCGAACGGGGCGAGCGCGAACTCCGTCGCCAGGCGCACGACATCCCGCTCGCGATCCTCGTCTCCCGAGGACGACAGGTCCTCGACCGGGAGAGGGAAGTCGCCCGCGGGAGCGATGCGCTGCACGGGGAGCCCGTCCACCTCGGGGAAGGAGGTGCGCAGCGGCTCGTGCCGGCGGACGACCTCGGCCAGCGCGCGCTCCAGCGCCGGGACGTCGATCTCCCCCACCAGGCGGACGGAGGGCGACATGTTGTACTGCGCGCTCCCCGGCTCCAGGCGGTCGATGAACCACAGCCGCTCCTGCGCGAAGGAGAGCGGCGCGTCGTTCTCCGGCGCCACGCGCGCCAGCGGCGGCGCCGCGGCGGGCTCGCCCCGATGCGCCTCGGCCTCCACGCGCGCGGCGAAGGCTCCCAGGCGCGGGGCCTCGAAGAGCGCCGCCAGCGGCACCTCCACGCCCAGCGCCTCGCGGACGCGGGAGATCATCCGCGTGGCCAGCAGCGAGTGCCCGCCCAGGTCGAAGAACCCGTCTTCCACCCCCACCCGCTCCACCTCCAGCAGCCCCGCCCAGATCCGCGCGAGGGCCCGCTCGGTGTCGGTGCGCGGCGGCACGTACTCGGCGGGGCCAGACTCCGGCTCGGGCATGGCGGGACGGTCCGTCCGCCGCGGGGCGGGCGCGCTCCCGTCCGCCGGGACGAGCGCGGAGAGGGGAAGGTCGGGGTCCGCGACGGCCGCGCCCAGGAGCGCGCCCAGCTCGCCGGCCATGCGCGCCACCGTCGCGGGCTCGAACAGCTCGGCCGCGTAGCGCAGCGAGGCCGCCAGCGACCCGTCGGGCATCTCCATGAACACGAGCGTCAGGTCCACCTGGGCCGGCGTCCCCTCGCGCGCCACCGGCGCCAGCCGCAGCCCGGTCGCCGACCCGCCGGAAGCTGCGGGGTCGTCGTGCTCGCGGCTCTCCAGGACGAGCATCGCCTGGAAGACGGGGGTGTGGCTCAGGCTGCGGGCGGGCTGGATCTCCTGCACCAGCTTCTCGAACGGCAGGTCCTGGTGCGCGTACGCCTCCAGCGTGGTCCGCCGCACGCGGCCCAGCAGCTCGCGGAAGGCGGGGTCGCCCGAGAGGTCGGCGCGGATAGCGAGGGTGTTGATGAAGAGGCCGACCAGGTCCTCCACCTCGCGCCGCGTCCGCCCGGCGATGGCGGTGCCCACCACCATGTCGTCCTGCCCCGACCAGCGGGCGAGGAGCGCGTCGAAGGCGGCCAGCACCGCCATGAAGAGCGTGGCCCCCTCGCGCCGGGCGAGCGTGCGCAGCGCGCCGGCGACCTCCGCCGGGACGCCGAAGAGGTGCGAGGCGCCGCGCGGGCTGCGCACGGCGGGACGCGGCCGGTCGGTGGGCAGCTCCAGCACGGCGGGGGCGCCGGCCAGCCGCTCGCGCCAGTACGCCACCTGCCGCTCCAGCGCCTCGCCGCGCAGCCACTCGCGCTGCCAGGCGGCGAAGTCGGCGTAGCGCACGGGGAGCGGCGGGAGCGCCAGGGTCTCGCCCGCGCGGTACGCCTCGTACAGCGCGAACAGCTCGCGGAAGAGGATGCCCGTGCTCCAGCCGTCGCTCACCGCGTGGTGCATCGCCAGCAGCAGCACGTGGTCGTCGTCCGCCAGCTTCAGCAGGCGCGCGCGGAAGAGCGGACCGGCCTGCAGGTCGAACGGCGCCCGCGCGAACTCCGTCGCCAGGCGCACGACGTCGCGCTCGCGATCTTCATCTCCCGACGACGACAGATCCTCGACCGGGAGATGGAAATCGACCGGCGGGGCGATGCGCTGCACGGGGACGCCGTCGACCTCGGGGAAGGAGGTGCGCAGCGGCTCGTGCCGGCGGACCACCTCGGCCAGCGCGCGCTCCAGCGCCGGGACGTCGACCTCCCCCGCCAGGCGGACGGAGGGCGACATGTTGTAGAGCGCGCTCCCGGGCTCCAGGCGGTCGATGAACCACAGCCGCTCCTGCGCGAAGGAGAGCGGCGCGTCGTTCTCCGGGGCCAGGCCGGGGACCAGGCGCGGCGCCGCGGCGAAGTCGTCGCGGTGCGCGGCGGCGTCGATGCGCGCGGCCAGCTCGCGCAGCCCGGGCGCCTCGAACACCTCGCGCAGCGGCAGCTCCACGCTCCACAGCTCGCGCACGCGCGACACCATCTGCGTGGCCAGCAGCGAGTGCCCGCCGAGCGCGAAGAAGCCGTCCGTCGCGCCGACGCGGTCCACCCGCAGCAGGTCCGCCCAGAGGCCGGCCAGGAGCTGCTCGGTGGGCGTGTCGGGCGCCACGTAGCCGCGGCCCTCGGCGGCGCGGCCGGGGTCGGGGAGCGCGCGGCGGTCGGCCTTGCCGCTGGGGGTGAGCGGGACGCCGTCCACCGGCACGAAGACGGAGGGGACCATGTGCTCCGGCAGCGTGCGGAGGAGTCCGCTGCGAAGCTCCGCCGCGGCCGGTGCGGCGCCGCCCTCGCCCGCGACCCAGGCCACCAGCCGGTCGCCGCCGGGGCCGGGGCGCGCGTCCACCACCGCCTGGCGCACGCCGGGAAGCGCGGCGAGCGCCGCCTCGATCTCGCCCAGCTCGATGCGGAAGCCGCGCACCTTTACCTGGAAATCGGTCCTTCCGAGGTACTCGAGAACGGCAGTGCGTGAGTGCGTGAGTGCGTGAGTGCGCTCGGTCCAGCGCGCGCGGTCGCCCGTGCGGTACATCCGCGCGCCGGGGACGCCGGAGAACGGATCGGGGAGGAAGCGCTCCGCCGTGAGCCCCGGCCGGCGCCAGTAGCCGCGCCCCACCTGCACGCCCGCGATGAACAGCTCGCCGGGGACGCCCACGGGGCACGGCGCGCCGCGCGGGTCGAGGACGTACATCCGCGTGCTGGCGATGGGCGCGCCGATCGGCACCGTCCCCCCGCCGTCGTCCGGCGAGCAGGGCCAGTGCGTGACGTCCACCGCCGCTTCCGTCGGCCCGTAGAGGTTGTGCAGCTCGACGGACGGCAGGCGCTCGAAGAAGCGCGCGATCAGGTCCGGCGGCAGCGCCTCGCCGCTGCTCATCACCTTCTTCAGGCTGCCGCAGCGCTCCGCGTCGGCGCCGTCGATCCACGCGCGCAGCATGGAGGGGACGAAGTGCAGCGTGGTGATGCCTTCGCGCTCGATCAGCCCGGTGATCGCCGCCGGATCGCGGTGGGCGCCGGGAGGGGCGATCACAAGACGAGCACCGACCGCCAGCGGCCAGAAGAACTCCCAGACGGAGACGTCGAAGCTGAACGGCGTCTTCTGGAGAACGGCATCATCCGCCGTCAGCCCGAAGGCGTCCTGCATCCACAGGATCCGGTTGACGACGCCGCGGTGCGCGTTCATCGCCCCCTTGGGCCGGCCGGTCGAGCCCGACGTGTAGATGACGTACGCCAGCCGGTCCGTCCCTGTCTCGGGAGATGCGGGGCGGTCGGCCGGGAAATCATCCAGCACGCCGGGACGATCCAGCGCGACGGCCTCGATCCCGCCGGGCAGGCGCGACGCGAGACGATCCTGCGTGAGCGCCAGCGCCGCCGCCGAGTCCTCCAGCATGTAGGCGACGCGCTCCTCGGGATACTCGGGATCGACCGGGACGTACGCCGCGCCCGCCTTCAGCACGCCGTAGAGCGCGATCACCATCTCCACCGAGCGCTCCATGAAGACGGCGACGGGCGACTCGGGGCCGATCCCGCGCGCCCGCAGCAGGTGCGCGAGCCGGTTCGCCCGCGCCTCCAGCTCCGCGTAGGTGACCCGCTCCCCGCCGAAGACCAGCGCGACCGCGCCCGGCGTGCGCGCCGCCTGCGCCTCGAAGAGCGCGTGCAGGGGAACGTCCGGGTACTCCGCCCGCGCGCCGGACGACGTCTCCAGCAGCGCGGCGCGGCCCCCGGCGTCCAGCAGCGGGAGGTCCGCCACGGGGGTGTCGGGCGCGGCGAGGGCGGCGTCGAGCAGCACGCTCATCTGCTCCGCCAGCCGCTCCATGGTGCCGGCGTCGAACAGGTCCGTCGCGTACTCCACCATCCCGTGCAGCGCGCCGGCGTGCTCGAAGAGCGAGAGGGTGAGGTCGTACTTGGCCGCCTCGCGCTCGCGCGCCAGCCCGCGCACGGTGACGCCCTCCATCTCCGCCGCGCCCTCGGCCGCGGGGGCGTTCTGGAGCACGAACATCACCTGGAAGACGGGCGAGTGGCTGAGGCTGCGCTCGGGGTTCAGCTCCTCGACCAGGCGTTCGAACGGCACGTCCTGGTGCTCGTACGCGCCCAGCGTGGCCTCGCGCACGCGGCCCAGCAGCTCCGCGAAGGTGGGCTCGCCCGACAGGTCGCCGCGCAGCGCCAGCGTGTTGGCGAAGAAGCCGATCAGCCCCTCCAGCTCCGTCCGCGTGCGGTTGGCGATGGGGGTGCCGACGACCAGGTCGTCCTGCCCCGACCAGCGGGAGAGGAGCGCCTGGAACGCGGCCAGCAGCACCATGAACGGCGTGGCGCCGCGGCGGCGCGCCAGCTCGCCCACGCGCGCGGCCGTCTCCTCGGGGAGCTCGAGCCAGAGCGAGGCGCCGCGGCCGCTGGGGTGCGCCGGGCGCGGGCGGTCCGTGGGCAGCTCCAGCAGCGCGGGGGCGCCGGCCAGCCGCTCCTTCCACCAACCCACCAGCGCGTCGAGCGCCGCCCCGGAGAGGCGCCGCCGCTGCTCCAGCGCGTACGGCCCGTACTGCAGCGGGAGCGGCGGCAGCGGCGAGGGCTCGCCGCGCACGAAGGCGCGGTAGAGCGCCGCCATCTCGGACTGGAAGACGCCCAGCGACCACCCGTCGCTCACCAGGTGGTGCGTGGTCCACAGCAGCAGGTGGTCGTCGTTGCCCGCGCGCAGGAGGCGCACGCGCAGGAACGGGCCCTCCGGCGCGAACTCGCGCGCGGCCTCTTCCTCGGCCAGGCGGCGGAGCGCGTCGTCCACCGTCTCCCCCGGCTCCGGGCGCACGTCCTCGGCGCGCAGGCGGAGCGGGCGCGGGGGCTGCACCACCTGCACCGGCTCGCCGCCGCGCGGCTCAATGCGGGTGCGCAGCGACTCGTGGCGGCGGACGATCTCGTCCAGCGCGCGCTCCAGCGCCCAGTCGTCCAGCGGCCCGCCGAGGCGCAGCGCGGACGGCATGTGGTACGCCTGCGTGCCGCCGAGCTGCATCAGCACCCACAGCCTGAGCTGCGCGAAGGAGAGCGGGTACACGCCCGGCGGATACTCCGGCTCGGGCGCCGGTGCAACCGTCGGTGCGACCGACGCCGCAGCCGCGGGAGCCGCCGCATCGACCGCGGCGGCCAGAGCGGCGACGGTGGGGGCGGCGAAGAACGCCTTCACCGGGAGCTTCACCCCCAGCCGCGCGGCGATGCGCGAGAGCACCTGCGTGGCGCGCAGCGAGTGCCCGCCCAGCGCGAAGAAGTCCTCTTCCGCCTCGACGTGGTCCACCCCCAGCACCTCCGCCCAGATCGCCGCCACCGCCCGCTCCGTCGCCGTCTTCGGCAGGCGGCCGATCTCGGGGGCGATGGAGACCGCGGGCGCGGGGGCCGGGACCGCGGCGGCGGCAGGAACCGCGTCCTCCACCCGCTCGATCGACCCGTCCGGCCGGTAGCGCGCGGCGGCGCCGGTGGGGTGCAGCGCGCCGTCCGCCCCGCGCGCCCACACCTCGCCCAGCTCGCCGATCCCGGCGGGGAGGTGGGACGGCGTGCGCACCACCGCGTCCGCCGTTTCGGGGTCGGGGAGGACGGCGCGCGACTCCGGCGTCGCCAGCGACAGCGCGGCGAGCGGGCGAGCGGGGTCTTCCACCGCCTGGCGCAGCACGCCCTCCAGCTGGGCCAGCAGCGCGGCGATGCGCGCGGCGTCGAAGAGGTCGGGGTTGTAGACGCAGTGCAGCGTCAGCCCCTCCGGCGTCTCCCCCGCGTACAGCGTGAAGTCGAACTTGCTGGCGAGCTGCGCCCCCGCGCCCAGCGCCGAGGTGGCCGGCGCCGCGGGATCGCCCGTGCCCTCCGCCGCGGCGTAGTTCAGCAGGTTCAGCATCACCTGGAAGACGGGGGTGTGGCTGAGCGTGCGCTCCGGCTGCACCGCCTCCAGCACCTGCTCGAAGGGGACGTCCTGGTGTCCGTACGCGCCCAGCGTCGCCTCGCGCACGCGGGCCAGGTGCGCCGCGAAGGCGTCCCCCGGCGCCACGGCGACGCGCAGGGCCAGGGTGTTGAGGAAGGGGCCGATCAGCCGCTCTGTCTCGGCGCGCGTGCGGCCGGCCACGGGGGTGCCGACCACCACGTCCGCCTCGCCCGACAGGCGGGAGAGCACCACGTCCAGCGCCGCCAGCAGCACCATGAACGCCGTGGCCCCCTCCTGCCGCCCGAAGCGCAGCACGGCCCCGGTCAGCTCCGGCGAGAGCACGCGGTTCTCCGAGGCGCCCGCGTACGTCTGCACCCCGGGGCGCGGCCGGTCGGTGGGGAGGCGGAGCAGCGGCGGCGCGCCGGCCAGCGCCTGGCGCCAGTAGGCGAGCTGCGCCTCGCGCCGGGCGCCGGTGAGCCACTCGCGCTGCCAGACTGCGTAGTCCGCGTACTGGATCGGCAGCTCGGGGAGCGCGGCCGGCTCGCCGCGCGCGAAGGCGGCGTGGAGCGCGGTCAGCTCGTCCAGGAACACGCGCACCGACCAGCCGTCGCCCACCACGTGGTGCAGGGTGAGGAGCAGCACGTGGTCTTCGGGCGTCAGCCGCACCAGCGCCAGGCGGAAGAGCGGCCCGCGCGCCAGGTCGAACGGCCGGTTGGCGTCGGCCTCGGCCAGGCGCAGGAACGCCGGCCGGCGCTCCTCCCACGGCAGCACGGTGAGGTCGTGGAAGGGGAGCTCGACGGGCCCCGGCGGCGCCACGTGCTGCGCGGGGAGCCCGTCGACCTCCACCAGCGAGGTGCGCAGCGTCTCGTGGCGGCGCACCAGGGCCTCCAGCGCCCGCCGCATCGCCGCGGGGTCCACCGGCCCGGGCAGGCGGTGGTTGGAAGAGATGTGGTAGACGGGGCTTCCCGGCTCCAGCGCGTCCACGAACCAGAGCCGCTCCTGCGCGAACGACGCGGGCGCCCGGTCGCCGCGGGGCACGGGGACCAGCGGCGGCGCCTGAGAGGTCCGCTCGGCGGCGCGCAGGCGGTCGATCTCCAGCGCCATGGCGGCCAGCGTGGAGTGCTCGAAGACGGCGCGCAGCGGCAGCTCCACCCCCAGCGCCTCGCGCACGCGGGAGGCGACGCGGGTGGCCATCAGCGAGTGCCCGCCCAGGTCGAAGAAGCCCGACGCGGGGCCGATCCGCTCCGCTCCGAGCACCTGTCCCCAGATCTCCGCCAGCACCTCCTCCGTCGGCGTGCGAGGCAGCCCCGCGTCGGCCCCGGCGCCGGGGCGCCCGGGCTCGGGGAGCGCGGCGCGGTCCACCTTGCCGTTGGGGGTGAGCGGGATCGCCTCCAGGAAGACGAAGGCGGCGGGGACCATGTGCTCGGGGAGGACGCCGCGCAGCGCGCCGCGGAGCCCCGCCGCGCCGGCCGATCCGTCCGACGCGACGACGTAGGCGGCCAGCTGCCGGTCCGCGCCCTCGCCGCGGGGAACCACGACGGCGTCGCGCAGGGCGGGGAGGGCGCGCAGGGCGGCCTCGACCTCCCCCGGCTCGATGCGGAAGCCGCGCACCTTCACCTGCCGGTCCGCGCGGCCGGCCACCTCGACCACGCCGTCCGGCCGGTAGCGTCCCAGGTCGCCCGTGCGGTACAGGAGGTCGTCCGGCGCGCCGGTCCACGGGTTGGCGACGAACCGCTCCGCCGTCAGCTCCTCGTCGCCCAGGTAGCCGAGGGCGACGTGCGGGCTGCGCAGCCAGATCTCGCCCACCTCGCCGACGCCCGCCAGCGCGCCGGAGGGGGTGCGGACGAGGAGCTGCACGTCGGGGATGCCGCGGCCGACGGGGACCGTCTCCTTCGCCAGCAGCGAGAGGTCGCGCGGGACGACGAAGTGGCCGACGGCGCGCTGCGTCTCCGTGGAGCCGTAGTAGTTGACGACCTGGAGGTTGGGGGCGAGCCGGTGGAGGCGGGCGACGTCGGTGCGCGTGAGCACGTCGCCCACGAAGAAGGCGCGGCGCAGCGACGGCACCTCCGACGCCGCGTCGATCCCGCCGGGGAGGTCCACCAGCACCTGCCCCATCGCCGGCGTCAGGTGCGCGACGGTGATCCCGGCTGCGCGCATCCACCCGGCCAGATACCCCGGCGTCCCCACCTCCTCCGGGTCCGGCGCGACCACGGCGGCGCCGAGTTGGAGCGGGGTGAAGACGTCGCGGTGCAGCGGGTCGTGCGCCAGGCCGGAGAGGAGGGAGAAGCGGTCCGCCGCCGAGAGCCCGAACGTCTCCGCCAGCCAGGGGGTGAAATGCGTGAGCGACCCGTGCCGCCCCATCACCGCCTTCGGCTTCCCCGTGGTCCCCGAGGTGAACGACAGGTAGGCGAGCGAGTCCGGCCCGATCTCGACGTCCGGCGACTCGTTCACTCCGTTTACTTCATCGGCAGAAAGATCCGTCCCGGACCGCAGTTCGACCGTCGACTTCACCGTCTCCGCGAGCGCGGCGGCGACCTCCGCCGGCACCTCGCCCGCGGCGGCCAGGCGCAGGAAGCCGGTCGGGCGCGCGATGCGGACGTACTCCGCCAGGCGCGCGGGCGGATAGGCGGGGTCGAGGACCAGGAAGGCGGCGCCGGACCGCAGCGTCCCCAGCAGCGCGCGGACGAGCGCGGTGGAGCGGTGGCCCAGGATGGCGACCACGTCCCCCGGCGCGACGCCGTCCGCCACCAGGCGAGCGGCGACGGCGGCCGACGAGGCGTCCAGCTCCGCGTACGTCCAGCGCTCGCCCGGGTCCTCCGCGGCGACCGCGTCGGGCGTGCGCCCAGCCCAGGCGGCGAAGAGCGCGGGGACGCTCTCCCGCCACTCGGCCGAGAGCGGCGCGGCCGGGTCGGGGAGCGCGGGGCGCTGCTCCCCGGTGACGAGCGACATCTCCCCCACGCGCACGCCGGGGTCGGCCGCGGCCTGCTCCAGCACGGAGACGAGCTGCGCCAGCATCCCGCGCATCCGCTCGGCCTCGAACAGGTCGGCGTCGTACACCAGGTGCAGGTAGGTGCCGTCCGGCGACTCGCCCGCGTAGATGGTGAGGTCGAACTTGCTCCCCACCTCGCTGGCGGCGCCCACGGGGACGGCCTCCACCCCCGGCAGCCGCACCTCGCCGTCGCCGAAGTTGGCCAGGTTCAGCATCACCTGGAAGACGGGGGTGTGGCTGAGCGACCGCTCGGGCTGCAGCTCCTCCAGGATGCGCTCGAACGGCAGGTCCTGGTGCGCGTAAGCCCCCAGGGTGGTCTCGCGCACGCGGTGCAGCAGCTCGCGGAAGGTGGGGTCGCCCGAGAGGTCGGCGCGCAGCGCCAGCGAGTTGAGGAAGAGGCCGATCAGCCCCTCGACTTCCGCACGCGTGCGCCCGGCGATCGGCGTGCCCACCACCACGTCGTCCTGCCCCGAGAGGCGGGAGAGCACCACGTCGAGCGCGGCCAGCAGCACCATGAACTGCGTGGCCCCCTCGCGCCGCCCCAGCGCCGCGATCCGCTCCGCCGCGTCGGGGGAGAGGACCGTGGAGACGGCCTCGCCGCGGTGCGCCTGCACGGGCGGGCGCGGGCAGTCCGTCGGCAGCTCCAGCAGCGGCGGCGCGCCGGCCAGCGTGCGGCGCCAGTAGTCGAGCTGCCGCTCCAGCACCTCGCCCCGCAGCCACCCGCGCTGCCAGACGGCGAAGTCCGCGTACTGGACGGGAAGCTCGGGGAGGGGAGACGGCTCGCCGCGCGCGAAGGCGCCGTAGAGGGCGGACCACTCGCTCCACAGCACGCCGGTGGACCACCCGTCGCTGACGACGTGGTGCAGGTTGACGAGGAGGAGGTGCTCCCCCGGCTCCAGCCGCACCAGCGCGGCGCGGAAGAGCGGGCCGCGCTCCAGGTCGAACGGCTCCTCCGCGTGCGCGGCGGCGATGCGCCGGGCCACCTCGCCGCGCTCCTCGTCGGACAGATCGGACAGGTCGTGCAGGGGGAATTCGACCGGCGCGGGCGGCGAGACGCGCTGCACCGGATCGCCGTCCACCAGCGGGAACGACGTGCGCAGCGTCTCGTGCCGGCGGACGACCTCCTCCAGCGCGCGGTGGAGCGCGTCCACGTCCAGCGCGCCGGAGAGCGAGTACGCGAACGGCATGTGGTAGACAGAGCTCGCGGGCTCCATCTGCTGCACGAACCAGAGCCGCTCCTGCGCGAAGGAGAGCGGCGCGTCGCCGTCGCGCGCGGCGGGGCGGATCGGCGGGGCCTCGACGCCGCCCTCGGCCCGCAGCAGCCGGTCGATCTCCGCCGCCAGCGCGCCGAGCGTGGGGTGCTCGAAGACGGCGCGCACCGGCACCTCCACGCCGAAGTCCTCGCGCAGGCGGGAGACGACGCGCGTCGCCAGCAGCGAGTGCCCGCCCAGCTCGAAGAAGCCGTCCGTGGCGCCCACGCGCTCGCGGCCCAGCAGCCCGGCCCAGACCCCGGCCAGCACCTCCTCGGTCGGCGTGCGCGGCGCCACGTAGTCCGCGCCGGCGGCGGCGTCCGCCTCGGGCTCGGGGAGGGCGCGGCGGTCCACCTTGCCGTTGCGGGTGAGCGGGAGCCGGTCCAGCGGCACGAACGCCGCGGGCACCATGTAGTCCGGCAGGCGCTCCAGCAGGTGCGCGCGCAGGTCGGCGGACGTCACCTCGGCGGAGGGGACGACCCAGGCGTAGAGGCGCCGGTCGTCCGCGCCCGCGCCGCGCGCCAGGACGACGGCCTCGCGCACGGCGGGGTGCTCCAGGAGGACGGACTCGATCTCGCCCAGCTCGATGCGGAAGCCGCGCACCTTCACCTGGTCGTCGGCGCGGCCCTGGAACTCCAGGCTCCCGTCCGGCAGCCGCCGCGCCAGGTCGCCCGAGCGGTAGAGGCGCGCGGCGGGGTCGGACGAGAACGGGTCGGGGACGAAGCGCTGCGCGGTCAGCTCCGGGCGGCGCAGGTAGCCGCGCGCCACCCCCGCCCCGCCGACGTGCATCTCCCCCACCACGCCCACCGGCAGCGGCTCGCCGCGCGCGTCGAGGACGTGCACCGACAGGTCGGGGATGGGGACGCCGATCGGGCTCGCGGACCCGGCGCGCACGTCGTCCGCCGTGATCGGGCGGTAGGTGACGTGCACGGTGGTCTCGGTGATCCCGTACATGTTCACCAGCCGCGGGCTTTCATCTCCCCGCCGCTCCACCCAGCCGCGCAGCGACGCCGGGTCCAGCGCTTCGCCGCCGAAGATCACCACGCGCAGGGCCAGGTCGCGCGCCGCCTCTTCGTTCACGCGGATGAGCTGGCGGAAGGCGGAGGGCGTCTGGTTGAGCACGGTGACCCGCTCGCGCTCCAGCAGCGCGTGGAGCTCCTCGGGCGAGCGGCTGACGACCCAGGGGACCACGACGAGCCTTCCGCCGTAGAGCAGCGCTCCCCAGATCTCCCACACCGAGAAGTCGAAGGCGTACGAGTGGAAGAGCGTCCACACGTCGTCCGCGCCGAAGCCGAACCAGCGGTCCGTCGCCAGGAAGAGGCGGACGACGCTGGCGTGCGTGACCTCGACCCCCTTCGGCCGGCCGGTCGACCCCGACGTGTAGATGACGTACGCCAGCGCGGACGGATCGACGTCTACCGAAGGCGGGTCCGACGGCCGGCGCGCGATCGCCTCCGCGTCGGCGTCGAGACGGACCAGCGTCGTCCCTCCGGTCAGTTTTCCGGACAAATCAGACGTGGTGAGGACGATGGACGCGCCGGAGTCCTCCAGCATGTACGCCAGGCGCTCTTCCGGGTACGCCGGGTCCAGCGGGAGGTAGGCGGCGCCCGCCTTGAGGACCGCCAGGATGCCGACGACGGTCTCCAGCGACCGCTCCACGCACAGGCCCACCAGCCGCTCCGGCCCCGCGCCCAGCGCGCGCAGGTGGTGCGCGAGGCGGTTGGCGCGCCGGTCCAGCTCGGCGTAGGGAAGCGTCTCCCCCGCGAAGGTGAGCGCGGGCGCGTCCGGCGTCCCGGCCGCCCGCGCCGCGAAGAGCGCGTGCAGCGGCTGCGTGACGGGGAACGACGCCGTGGCCGACCCGGCCGCGACCAGCTCCGCGCGCTCGTCCGGCGTCAGCATCGCCAGCGAGGAGACGGGCGCCTCGGGAGACTGGATCACCGAGCGCAGCAGCGTCTCGAAGTGGCGCAGGATCCGTTCGGCCGTCGCGCGCTCGAAGAGGTCGGTGGCGTACTCCAGCGATCCCACCAGCGAGCCGCCGGGCCCCTCCATCAGCCCCAGCGTGAGGTCCACCCTGGCGACGCCGAACTCGCCGCCGCCCTCCAGCCCGGCCGGCTCCAGCCCGGCGAAGCCCTCGGAGGGCCCCTCCGGCGTGTTCTGGAGCACCATCATCACCTGGTAGACCGGCGCGTGGCTCAGGGACCGCTCCGGCTGCAGCTCCTCCACCAGCCGCTCGAAGGGCAGGTCCTGGTGCGCGTACGCGCCGAAGGTGGTCTCGCGCACGCGCCCCAGCAGCGCCCGGAACGACGGGTCGCCCGCGAGGCTGGTCCGCAGCGGGAGCGTGTTGACGAAGAAGCCGATCATCCCCTCCGTCTCGCGCCGCGTGCGCCCGGCCACGGGGGTGCCGACCACCACGTCGTCCTGCCGCGACCAGCGCGAGAGGAGCGCGTTCCACGCGGACAGCAGCGCCATGAAGAGGGTGGCGCCCTCGCGGCGGGCCAGCGCGCGCGCGCCCTCGGCCAGCTCCGCCGGGAGGGTGAAGGGGAGCTGCGCCCCGCGGTGGCTCTGCGTCGGCGGGCGCGGGCGGTCGGTGGGGAGCTCCAGCAGCGCGGGGGCGCCGGCCAGGTGCTCACGCCACCAGTCCACCTGCTGTTGCAGTGCCTCGCCCTGCAGCCACCCGCGCTGCCAGACGGCGAAGTCGGCGTACTGGAGATGGGGATCGGGGAGCGGCGACGGCTCGCCGCGGCCGAAGGCGCCGTAGAGCGTGATCAGCTCGCGCCAGAAGACGCCGATGCTCCAGCCGTCGGAGACCACGTGGTGCATCCCCACCAGCAGCACGTGGTCGCCCTCGCCCAGCCGCAGCAGTCCGGCGCGGAAGAGCGGCCCGCGCTCCAGGTCGTACGGCGCCAGCGCCCACTCCCGCACCCGCCGCGCGGCCTCCGCCTCGCGCCCGCCGTCCGGCAGCGTCGAAAGATCCTCGCTCGGGAGATGGGAATCGCCCGCGGGCTCGACGCGCTGCACGGGGCGGCCGTCCACCGTGGGGAAGCGCGTGCGCAGCGAGTCGTGGCGGCGCACCACCTCGGAGAGCGCGCGCTGCAGCGCGGGGACGTCGAGCGCGCCCTTCAGCCGCAGCGGGAAGGGGATGTTGTAGACGGGGTTGCCGGGCTCCAGCCGGTCGATGAACCACAGCCGCTCCTGCGCGAACGAGAGCGGCAGGTCGTTCCCCTCCACGGGGACGATCGGCGGCGCGTCGGTTCCCGCGCCCGCGCGCAGCGCCTCGTCCACCCGCGCGGCGAAGGCGGCCAGGGTGGAGGCCTCGAAGAGCGCGCGCAGCGGCAGGTCCACGCCCAGCGCCTGGCGCACGCGCGACACCACCTGCGTGGCGATCAGCGAGTGCCCGCCGAGCGCGAAGAAGTCGTCCGCGGCGCCCACGCGCTCCTCGCGCAGCACGCCGGCCCAGATCCCGGCGACGACCTCCTCGGTGGGCGTGCGCGGCGCCACGTAGGCTTCCGCCTCCTCGCGCGCGTCGGGGGCGGGGAGCGCGGCCCGGTCCACCTTGCCGCTGGGGTTGAGCGGAAGCGTGTCCAGCACCATGAAGGCGGACGGCACCATGTGCGCGGGGAGCCGCCGCCCCAGCGCCTCGCGCAGCGCGGCCGCCGCCGGGCGGGTGCCGTCGCGCGGGACGACGTAGGCGACGAGGCGCTTCTCGCCCGGCCCGTCGGCGCGCGCGACCACGACGGCGTCGCCCACGTGGGGGTGCTCGCGGAGGGCGGCCTCGATCTCGCCCGGCTCGATGCGGAAGCCGCGCACCTTCACCTGCTGGTCGATGCGGCCCAGGTACTCGACGACCCCGGTGCGTGAGTGCGTGAGTGCGTCAGTGCGTTCGTCTTCGGCGGGATCCAGCGTACTTTCGCACTCGCGCATTTCCGCGCTTTCGATCCAGCGCGCCCGGTCGCCCGTGCGGTAGAGGCGCGCGCCGGGCCGGCCGGAGAACGGGTCGGGGACCCACTTCTCGGCGGTGAGCGCGGGGCGCGCGTGGTAGCCCAGCGCCAGCCCGTCGCCGCCCGCGTACAGCTCGCCGGGGACGCCCACGGGGCACGGCCGCATCCCCTCGTCCAGGATGTAGACGAGGGTCCCCGCGATCGGCCGGCCGACGGGGATGGAGGGGCGCTCCAGGTCTTCGGGGCGGACGGTGTGGCAGGTGGTGAAGGTGGTGTTCTCGGTGGGCCCGTAGCCGTCGATCAGCCGCACCTGCGGGTACGCCTCCAGCACGCGCCGCACGTGGGCGACCGACAGCACGTCGCCGCCGGCCAGGAGCTGGCGCACGCCGGCCAGCGCGCCGATCTCCTCGTCCACCACCAGGTGGAAGAGGCCCGCGGTGAGCCAGAGCGTGGTGACGCCGTGCCCCCGCACGTGCTCGCCGATCTCGCGCGGGGTGGGCGGCTGCGCGCCCGGCAGGACGAGGCGGCCGCCGTTCAGCAGCGCCGCCCAGATCTCGAAGGTGGCCACGTCGAAGGAGGCGGCGGAGATCTGGTAGAAGACCTCGCCCGGGCCCAGCTCGGCGTAGCGGTCCTGCCGCACCAGCCGAACGATGGCGCGGTGGGGGACGGCCACCCCCTTCGGCCGGCCCGTCGACCCCGAGGTGTAGATCAGGTAGGCGGGCGCCTCGGGCCCCGGGTCGATCCCCGGCTCCATCTCTGCTTCGGCCTCGATCTCCCCGCGCGACTCGTCGATGCAGAGCACCGCCGCGCCGCTCCCGGCGAAGGCCTCGCGGAAGCGCGACTCGGTGACCAGCACCGGCACCGCCGAGTCGGCCGCCATGTAGGCCAGGCGATCGGGGGGATACGTCGGGTCGAGGGGGACGTACGCGCCGCCGGCCTTGAGCGCGGCCAGGAAGGCCACCACCATCTCCGGCCCGCGCTCCAGCCCCACGCCCACGCGCGAGCCCGGGCGCGCGCCCAGCCTCCGCAGGTGCCGGGCGAGCCGGTTGGCGCGCCGCTCCAGCTCGCCGAACGTCATTTCCCCGCCGTCCCACGAGAGCGCGACCGCCTCCGGCGCGCGCGCCTGCTGCCGGGCGAAGAGCGCGTGCACGGACGAGCCGCGGTCGCCCGCGGCCCCGCCGTCCGCCCACTCGCCCAGCACCTTCTCGCGCTCGCCGGGGGCCAGCATCGGGAGGGCGAAGGCGGGCGCGTCGGGGTCCGCCAGCGCGGCGTCGAGCAGCGCCTCGTAGTGGGCCAGCAGCCGCTCGATGGTGGGGCGCTCGAAGAGGTCGTCCGAGTACTCCACCGTGACGAAGGCGCGCCCCTCCACCAGCATCAGCGAGAGCGTGAGGTCGACCCGGGCGGCGGCGGCCTCCGTCTCCACGCCGGGCGCGTGCTCGGGCGCCGCCTGTCCCGGCGCCGGGGTCTGCAGGACGAAGAGCGTCTGCAGCACGGGCGCGTGCGCCAGGCTGCGCTCGGGGTTCAGCTCCTCGACCAGGCGCTCGAACGGCATCTCCTGGTGCGCGTACGCCTCGAGCGTGGTCTCGCGCACCCGCGCCAGCAGCTCGCGGAACGACGGGTCGCCCGAGAGGTCGCCGCGCAGCGCCAGCGTGTTGGCGAAGAAGCCGATCAGCCCCTCCACGTCGCTGGTGTTGCGCCCGGCGATGGCGGTGCCCACCAGCAGGTCGCGCTGCCCGGTGTAGCGCGACAGCAGCAGCTGGTAGCCGGCCAGCAGCACCATGAACGGCGTGACCCCCTGCCGCTGGGCCAGCGCCTGCACGCGCGGGGCGAGGCCGCGGCCCAGCTCGCGGGTGAGGAGCGAGCCGCGGTAGGTCTGGACCGGCGGGCGGGGGCGGTCGGCCGGGAGCTCCAGCAGCAGGGGCGCGCCGGCCAGGCGCTCCTTCCAGCGCCCCAGCAGCTTCTCCAGCGCGCGGCCGGAGAGGCGCTCGCGCTGGCGGCGGGCGTACTCGCCGTACTGGACCGGGAGCGGCGGCAGCGGCGAGGGCCGCCCCTCGGCGAAGGCGCTCATCAGCGCGCCCAGCTCGCCCCAGAACACGTTGACGCTCCACCCGTCGCTGACCACGTGGTGCATGTTCACCAGCAGCGCGTGGTCGGCGGGGGCCAGCCGCACCATGCGGGCGCGGAAGAGCGGGCCCTCCTCCAGCCGGAAGGGGAGGTGGGCCTCCTCGGCGATCAGCCGGCGCAGCCCGGCCTCGCGCTCGTCCTCGGGAAGCTGGGAGAGGTCGAGCACCTCCAGCCGGAAGGGGCGGTGCGGGGCCACCACCTGCACGGCCTCGCCGCCCTCGCGCTCTTCCAGCCGGGTGCGCAGCGTCTCGTGGCGGCGGACGATCTCGTCCAGCGCGCGCTCCACCAGCCGCGGATCCAGCGGGGTGTGGACGCGGATGGCGGCGGGGATGTTGTACGCGGCGGTCCCCGGCTCCAGGCGGTCGATCAGCCAGAGTCGCTGCTGCTGGAACGAGAGCGGGTACTCGGCCCCGCGGCCCTCCTCGGGGGCGGGCGCGGCGGCGGCCTCGGACTTCTTCGCCTTGAGCCGGAGCGCCAGGAGCCTGCGCTGCTCGGGCGTCAGCTTGTCCAGCTTGCTGGTGATGTCGCTCATCTGGTACTGCTATCCCTCATCGAGACCGGCGTTGGTCAGCCGGTCGTGATCGTGCGTGCGAATGACATCGGTGCGGGCGCCGGCGGGGGCGCCCCCTCCCCGGCCCTCCCCCGCCCCGCAGGAGCGGGGCGGGGGAGGGAGAACTGCGCGCGCCGCCACCATCCGCGCGGGGGCCGCCTCTGCGGGCGAGGCAGGCCTTAGGCAGGCCTCGCCCCTACGAGCGTTCGCGCGGATCGGAGCCATCGTGCCGGCTGTCCCCTGTTCCCTATCCCCTGTCCCCTGCGGTCTACTCGGCCAGCAGCGCCTCGACCTCCTCGGCGGAGAGGCCCTCCAGCTCGGCCACCATCTGCGCGAGCACGGGGGAGCCGGCGGCCTCGATCGCCTCCGCCAGGCCGGCGATGGTGGGGGCGGCGAAGAAGCCGCGGATCGGCAGCTCCACCGCGAACGTCTGCGCCACGCGCGAGATCACCTGCGTGGCGAGCAGCGAGTGGCCGCCGAGCTGGAAGAAGTTGTCGGTGACCCCGATCGGCTCGCGGCGCAGCACCTCGGCCCAGATCCCGGCCAGCATCTCCTCCACCAGGTTGCGCGGCGCGACGTACCCGCCCTCCGCGGCCTCGGGCGCCTCGGGGACCGGGAGCGCGCGGCGGTCCACCTTCCCGCTCGTGGTCGTCGGCAGGCTCTCCAGCGCCACGAAGGCGCCGGGGACCATGTACTCCGGCAGCCGCTTCCTCAGCCACGCGCGCAGGCCGTCCGCGGAGGGCGCCTCGCTCCCCGCGGCGGGGACGAAGTACGCCACCAGCCGCTGGTCGCCGGGGACGTCCTCGCGCACCAGGGCCGCGGCGGCGGCGACGGCCGGGTGGCGCAGCAGGACGGACTCGATCTCGCCCAGCTCGACGCGGTGGCCGCGCAGCTTCACCTGGAAGTCGGTGCGGCCCAGGTACTCCAGCGTGCCGTCCGCCCGCCAGCGCACCCGGTCGCCCGTGCGGTACATGCGCGCGCCGGGCGCGGGGGAGAAGGGGTCGGGCACGAAGCGGTCGGCGGTCAGCCCCGGGCGGCCCAGGTAGCCGCGCGCCACGCCCCCGCCGCCGACGTACAGCTCGCCGGGGACGCCCACGGGAGACGGCTCGCCCGCGCGGTCCAGCACGCGGGCGCTCACGTTCGCCATCGGCCGGCCGATGGGGACGATGCCGTCGCCCGGCCCGGTGACGCGGTGCGCCGTCGCCCAGACGGTGATCTCGGTGGGCCCGTAGAGGTTCCACACCTCGCCCGCGCGGGAGAGGAGCGCCTCCGCCAGCTCCGCCGTCAGCGCCTCGCCCGTGGCGACGGCGCGCAGGCCGGGGCGTCCCTCCCAGCCGGACCGCACCAGCAGCCGCCAGGCGGCGGGCGTGGCCTGCATCACCGTCACGCCCTCGGCCTCCATCAGCCGCGCCAGCGCCCGCCCGTCCACCACCTCGTCCGGCCCGGCGACCACCACGCGCGCGCCGGTCGCCAGCGGCAGGAACAGCTCGGGGACGGAGACGTCGAAGGAGATGGTGGTCACCGCCAGCGTCACGTCGTCCGCGCGCATCCCCGGCTGGTGGGCGACGGAGGCCAGGAGGTGCGACAGGTTGCGGTGCTCGACCTCCACCGCCTTCGGACGGCCCGTCGAGCCCGACGTGTAGACCAGGTAGGCGCGGTCGCCCGGCGCGGCTCCGGCGGAGACCGGCGCGACCGCCTCGCCGGGCGCGGGCGGCGCGGGGACGGGGATCACCCGCGCCCCGGACACGGGGAGCGGCGCGGCCGGGGCGTCGGCCAGCACCAGCGCGGCGCCGGAATCCTCCAGCATGAAGGCGACGCGCTCGGCCGGGTACGACGGGTCGAGCGGGAGGTAGGCGGCGCCGCTCTTCAGGATGCCGAGCAGCGCCGCCACCATCGCCGCCGAGCGCTCCAGCGCCACGCCGACGATCGCTCCCGGCGCCGCGCCGCGCGAGCGCAGCTCCGCCGCGATGCGGTTCGCCCACGCGTCCATCTCGCGGTAGGTGAGGCGGCCGCTTCCCGCGACCACGGCGAGGGCGTCCGGCGTGCGCGCGGCCTGCGCCTCGAAGCGGCGGTGCAGCGGGGCGGACGGGACGTCGAGGGCGGGGCCGGCGCCCCACTCCTCCAGCAGCGTGCGGCGCTCGTCGCCGCCCAGCAGCGACAGCTCCGAAAGGCGCGAGTCGGGCGCGCGGCCGGCGCGGTCGAGGAGGGTGACGAAGTGGCGGCACATCCGCGCCATCGTCGCCGGGTCGAAGAGGTCGGTGGAGTACTCCGCGAAGGCGGAGAGCCCCTCGCCGAGCTCCAGGGTGGTGAGCTGCAGGTCGAACTTGGCGACGCCGGTGTCCATCATGTTCAGGTCGTGGGCCGGCGAGATCGGCCGGGTGGGGAGCACGTCCGGCTCGTCTCCGCCGCCTTCCGCGAAGTGCGAGCGCACGAAGGTCTGGTGGAAGTAGAGCGCCTGGAACACGGGGTGCCGGCTCAGGTCGCGCTCCACCCCCAGCAGGTCCACCAGCTTCTCGAACGGCAGGTCCTGGTGCAGGTCGGCCTCCAGCACCAGCCGCTTCGTCCGCCGCACCACGTCGCGGAACACGGGGTCGCCGGAGAGGTCGATCCTGAGCGCCGCCGTGTTCACGAACATCCCCACCACCCGCTCCAGCTCCGCGCGGCCGCGGCTGCCGAGCAGGGTGCCCACCACGAGGTCGTCCTGCCCCGAGTACTTCCGCAGGAGGACGTAGAATGCCGCCATCACCACCATGTTGAGGGTGGCCGCCTCCTGTCTGCAGACTTCGCGCAGGCGCCGGGTGACGTCCGGCGGGACGCGGAAGCGGTGGAAGCGCCCGCGGTAGGTGAGCGCGGGCGGGCGCGGCCGGTCGCCGGGAAGCTCGAGCGGCGGCGCGCCCCGCAGGTGCTCGCGCCAGAAGCTCACCTGCTTCTCCAGCGTCTCGCCGGTGAGGTGGCGCCGCTGCCACACCGCGTAGTCGGCGTAGCGGAGCGTGGGCTCGGGGAGCTCGGGGACGCTGCCGGTGACGTAGCCCTCGTAGAGGTCGAACACCTCGCGGTTCACCAGCGCGCACCCCCACCCGTCGGCGACGATGTGGTGCACGGTGGTCACCAGCGCGCAGTGCTCGTCCGAGACGCGCAGGAGCGTGACGCGGGAGAGGGGCAGGCGCGCCAGGTCGAACGGCCGCGAGCCCTCCTCGGCCACCAGCGCCTCGACGTCCCGCGCGAAGTCGGGGCCCACGCGGTGGCGGACGTCGAGCACCTCCACCTGCACCGGGAAGGGGGGGTGGACCACCTGCTTCAGCTCGCCCGCGTCCATGCGGAAGGTGGTGCGCAGCGCCTCGTGCCGGCGCACCACCACGGTGAGGGCGCGCTCCAGCGCCCGCACGTCGATGCCGACCGGGACCAGGACCGCGACGGGGATGTTGTAGATCGGGCTCCCCGGCATGAACCGGCTGAGGAACCACATCCGCTCCTGCGCGAAAGACGCGGGGTGCTCGGGGCCGGGCCCCGCCACGCGGCCGACCACCTCGCGCGGGCGCAGGCTGGACGCCTCGCCGCGCAGGCGCTTCTCCAGCAGGGCGCGCCGGGCGTCGGAGAGCCCGGCACGCCGGGGGGAGGGGTCCATGGTCGTCGGTCCTCTGGTCGATTCGCGTTCACGAGTGCGAAGTGCGAAGTGCGAAGTGCGAAGTGCGACTTCGATCCCGCTTCGGCTGACGTAGGCGTGGCGCCACCGGGGGTGCCCCCTCCCCGGCCCTCCCCCTCCGCGTGGGGGCCACCTCCCAGCCGTCCCGCAGGCTGTCCTTTGTCCCCTGCCGTCAAGCCGTTTCCTCGGCCAGCAGGGCCTCGATCTCTTCGGCGGAGAGGCCCTCCAGCTCGGACACCATCTGCTCGAGCACGGGGGAGCCGGCGGCCTCGATCGCCTCCGCCAGGCCCGCGATGGTGGGGGCGGCGAAGAAGTCGCGGATCGGCAGCTCCACCGCGAACGTCTGCGCCACGCGCGAGATCACCTGCGTGGCCAGCAGCGAGTGGCCGCCGAGCTGGAAGAAGTTGTCGGTGACGCCGATCGGCTCGCGGCGCAGCACCTCGGCCCAGATCTCGGCCAGCATCTCCTCCACCACGTTGCGCGGCGCGACGAATTCGTCCTCCGCGGCCGCGGGCGCCTCGGGGACCGGGAGCGCGCGGCGGTCCACCTTGCCGCTGGTGGTCGTCGGCAGGCTCTCCAGCGCCACGAAGGCGCCGGGGACCATGTATTCGGGCAGACGCTCCCTCAGCCACGCGCGCAGATCGTCCGCGGAGGGCGCCTCGCCTCCCGCGGCGGGGACGACGTACGCCGCCAGCCGCTGGTCGCCGGGGACGTCCTCGCGCACCAGGGCCGCGGCGGCGGCGACGGCCGGGTGGCGCAGCAGGACGGACTCGATCTCGCCCAGCTCGATCCGGTGGCCGCGCAGCTTCACCTGGAAGTCGGTGCGGCCCAGGAAGGCGAGCGTGCCGTCCGCCCGCCAGCGCACCCGGTCGCCCGTGCGGTACATGCGCGCGCCGGGCGCGGCGGAGAAGGGGTCGGGCACGAAGCGTTCGGCGGTCAGCTCCGGGCGGCCCAGGTAGCCGCGCGCCACCCCCGCCCCGCCGATGCACAGCTCGCCGGGGACGCCCACGGGACACGGCTCGCCCGCGCGGTCCAGCACGTAGACGCGCGTGCCGGCGACCGGCCGGCCGATGGGGACGATGCCGTCGCCCGGCTCCGCGACGCGGTGCGCGGTTGACCAGACGGTGGTCTCCGTGGGTCCGTAGACGTTCCACACCTCGCCCGCGTGGGCGAGGAGGTCTTCCGCGAGATCCGGGGTGAGCGCCTCGCCGCCGGAGAGGACGCGCAACGAGGGGCGCCCCGCCCAGCCGGACTGCACCAGCATCCGCCAGGTGGACGGCGTCGCCTGCATCGCGGTGGCGCCCTCCGCCTCCAGCAGCCGGGCCAGCGCGGGCGCGTCGGCCGCTTCTTCCCGACTGGCGATGACGACGCGCGCGCCGGCGACGAGCGGGAGGAAGAGCTCCAGCACGGAGATGTCGAAGGAGATGGTGGTCACCGCGAGCAGCACGTCGCCCGCGGCGATCCCCGGCCCGGCGGCCATCGCGGCGAGGAAGGCGGACGCGCCGCGGTGCTCGACCTCCACCGCCTTCGGCCTCCCCGTCGAGCCGGACGTGTAGATCAGGTACGCGCGGTCCGCCGGCGCGACCGCGACGTCCGGGCGCTCCACCGTCTCGCCGGGGGACGGGCGCGGCGGGCAGAGGACGGCTTCGGGCGCGTCCGCCGGGAGCGCGTCTCGCAGCGCGGACTCGGTGAGGACGAGCGCGGCGCCGGAGTCGGAGAGCATGAAGGAGACGCGCTCGGCCGGGTACGACGGGTCGAGCGGGAGGTAGGCGGCGCCGCTCTTCAGGATGCCGAGCAGCGCCGCCGGCAGCGCGGCCGAGCGCTCCATCGCCACGCCGACGATGGTCCCCGGCCCCGCGCCGCGCGAGCGCAGCTCCGCCGCGACGCGGTTCGCCCACGCGTCCAGCTCGCCGTAGGTCAGCCGCTCTCCGCCCGCGACGACGGCGAGGGCGCCGGGCGTGCGCGCGGCCTGCGCCTCGAAGCGGCGGTGCAGCGGGGCGGCGGGGGCGGCGAGCGCGGGGCCGACGCCCCACTCCTCCAGCAGCGCGCGGCGCTCGTCGCCGCCCAGCAGCGAGAGCCGGGAGAGGCGCGAATCGGGCGCGCGGCCGGCGTGGTCGAGGAGGGTGACGAAGTGGGCGCACATGCGCGCCATCGTCGCCGGGTCGAAGAGGTCGGTGGAGTACTCGGCGACGGCGGACAGGCCGTCGGGGAACTCGATCGTGGCGATCTGGAGGTCGAACTTGGCGACGCCGGTGTCGACCAGGCTCACCTCGTGGGCGGGCGAGATCGGCTGAGAGGGGAGCACGCCCGGCTCGTCTCCCGTGTCTTCCGCGAAGTGCGAGCGGGCGAAGGTGTGGTGGAAGTACAGCGCCTGGAACACGGGGTGCCGGCTCAGGTCGCGCTCCACCCCCAGCAGGTCCACCAGCTTCTCGAACGGCAGGTCCTGGTGCAGGTCGGCCTCCAGCACCACCTTCTTCGTCCGCCGCACCACGTCGCGGAACACGGGGTCGCCGGAGAGGTCCATCCGGAGCGCCGCCGTGTTCACGAACACGCCCACCACCTGCTCCAGCTCGGCGCGGCTGCGGTTGCCGAGCAGGGTGCCCACCACGATGTCGTCCTGCCCCGAGTACTTCTGCAGGAAGGCGTAGAAGCCCGCCATCAGCACCATGTTGAGCGTGGCCGCCTCCTCCCTGCAGATCTCGCGCAGCCGCCGGGTGACGTCCAGCGGGACGCGGAAGCGGTGGAAGCGCCCGCGGTAGGTGAGCACGGGCGGGCGCGGCCGGTCGCCGGGGAGGTCGAGCGGCGGCGCGCCCCGCAGGTGCTCGCGCCAGAAGCTCACCTGCTTATCCAGCGTCTCGCCGGTGAGGTAGCGCCGCTGCCACACGGCGTAGTCGGCGTAGCGCAGGGTGGGCTCGGGGAGCTCGGGGACGCTGCCGGTGACGAAGCCCTCGTAGAGGTCGAACATCTCGCGGTTCACCAGCGGGTACGCCCACCCGTCGGTGATGATGTGGTGCATGGTCACCACCTGCGCGTAGTGCTCCTGGGAGACGCGCAGGAGCGAGACGCGGAAGAGCGGCAGGCGCGCCACGTCGAACGGCCGCGAGCCCTCCTCGGCCACCAGCGCCTCGACGTCCCTGGCGAAGTCGCCGCCCACGCGGTGGCGGAGGTCGAACACCTCCACCTTCACCGGGAAGGGGGGATGGACCACCTGCTTCAGCTCGCCGCCCGCGTCCATGCGGAAGGTGGTGCGCAGCGCCTCGTGCCGGCGCACCACCACGGTCAGGGCGCGCTCCAGCGCCTCGCGGTCGATGCTGGCCGGCACCAGGATGGCGACGGGGACGTTGTACATGGGGTTCCCCGGCGTGAACTGGCTGAGGAACCACATCCGCTCCTGGGCGAACGAGGCCGGGTGCTCGGGGCCGGGCCCCGCCACGCGGCCGACCACCTCGCGCGGACGCAGGCTGGGCGCCTCGCCGCGCAGGCGCTTCTCCAGCAGGGCGCGCTTGGCGTCGGAGAGCCCGGCACGCCGGGGGGAGGTGTCCATGGTCATCGGTTCTTCATCGATTCGCGTTCACGAGTGCGAAGTGCGAGGTGCGAGGTGCGAGGTGCGAAGTGCGACTTCGACCCTGCTTCGGTTGGCATTGGCGCGGTGCGACCGGGGGTGCCCCCTCCCCGGCCCTCCCCCGCTGCGCGGGAGA
>DASVWD010000217.1 GCA_036389795.1 Longimicrobium sp. | reverse complement strand
GTATTCATCCAGCGTCTCCGGAAACAGCACCTGCTGATCCCGGTCAACCCCGGTGATGTAGCCCATGCTCGCTCCCTGGCTGGCTGTGGGATCGCCAGCAATTTACCTCGCAGGAGACAGTTTTGACACAGTCTGGGCCCGATCACACGGGACCAGCATCCGCACGAATGCCCGCAGGGCCGAAGAATCTTCTGACCTTGCCAGGTGGGTCGGGCGCGGTAGCGACACGGATGCCCGCTCGCTTCATCCACCCGTCATTCATCCGTCTCACCGCCGCAGCAGGGCGAACGACGTGTCGCCGGGGTCGTGGCCCATGCGGTGGACCAGGTGCACGACCAGCGCGCCGAGCGGCTCCAGCAGGCGGGCGGCGTCCAGCCCTCCGGCGTCCACCGGGTCGAAGCCGGTGGCGCGGACCAGGTCCGCGACGACGGCCTTCGCGTCCGCATCGTCGCCGCAGAGGAAGACCGACGCCGGGACGCCGCCGAAGTCCGGCCCGCGGTCGAGCACCTGCGCGTAGACGTGGTTGAAGGCCTTCACCACGCGCGCGCCGGGCGCCAGGCGCGCGATCCGCTCCGCGCCCGAGTCGTTCCCCAGCAGCAGCTCCCCGCCGTCCTCCGCCTCAGGGTTGGTGCAGTCGACCAGCACCTTCCCCTCCAGCGGCCCCGCCGCGGCCAGCGTCTCCGCGATCCCCGGCCACACCGCCGCGAGCACCACCACCTCGCCGAACGACGCCGCGGCGCGGTAGGTGCCGCCGGTGGCGCCGCCGCCCACCTCGCGCGCCACCGCCTCCGCCCGCGCCGCGTCCGACGAGCCGAAGCGCACCTCGCTCCCCGCGCGGGAGAGGAGCGTCCCCACCGCGCGGCCCATCCGCCCGCACCCGATCACGCCGACGCGCATTCCGCCCCCCACTCCGCCGCCATCCCGTCGCCCAGCCTGGCCACCGCCTCCACCAGCAAGTCCAGGTCCGGCAGGCGCGTGCGGTGGTTGGTGATCGCCACCCGCATCGCGAAGCCGCCGCCGATCACGGTGCTGGAGGGCACCGCCGCGCCGGACTCCTGCACCCGCGCCAGCAGCTCGCGGTTGAAGGCGTCGAGCGCCGCCGCGTCCAGCCCCGGCGTGCGGTAGCGGAAGCAGACCACGTTCAGCGGCACGGGCGCCATCAGCTCCAGCCGCAGGTGGGCGCGCACCCGCTCTTCCAGCGCGCGCGCCTGGCGGACGTTCTGCTCCACCAGCCGGCCGTAGACGTCCGTCCCGTGCGCCTGCAGCGACATCCACACCTTGAGCGCCCGGAAGCCGCGGGTGAGCTGCATCCCCAGCATCGAATAGTTCGCCGGCCCCGACGCCGGGCCGCGGTCGCCCATGGCGAGGTACGCCGCCCCCGGCGAGAACGGGCGGCGGTGCGCCTCCGCGTCGCGCACCAGCACGCAGCCGGCCTCGATCGGCACGTACATCCACTTGTGCAGGTCGAAGGCGAGCGAGTCCGCGCGCTCCAGCCCGGCCACCAGCGGCCTGAGCGCCGGCGAGAGCGCGGCCATGGCGCCGAACGCCCCGTCCACGTGCAGCCACAGCCCCTGCTCCGCGCAGAAGTCCGCCAGCCCCTCCAGGTCGTCGATCGCCCCGCTGTTCACCGTCCCCGCGTTGCCCACCACCGCGACCGGCCGCCGCCCCGCCGCGCGGTCCTCCGCCACCGCCGCCTCCAGCTCCGCCAGGTCGACGCGGTACTGCGCGTCGGTGGGGATCTTCCTCAGGCCCCGCCAGCCGATCCCCAGCAGCCCCACCGCCTTGTCCACCGAGTTGTGCGTCTGCTCCGAGGCGTAGACCACCAGCTGCGCGTCCAGCGCGTGCACGCCCGACTCGCTCACCGCCGGGCCGCCCCGGGCCTCGCGCGCGGCGGCCAGCGCCACGAAGTTGGCCATCGACCCGCCGCTCACCAGCAGCCCCGTGGCCTCCGCCGGGAAGCCGAAGGCGCGCCGGGCCCACTCGATCACCTCCGCCTCGACGTAGGCCGCCGACTGTTCGCCGCCCCAGGCGTTGGGGTTCATGGCCGCGCCCAGCATCTCGGCCAGCGCGCCCAGCGTGGTGCCCGTGCCGTTCACCCACCCCCAGGCGCGCGGGTGCACGTTGCCGAACGGGTACGGCTGCACCAGCCGGCGGAAGCGCTCGTACGCCGCCTCCGCGCCGACCCCCTCCGCCGGCGGCTCGCGGCCGATCTCCGCGCGCGCCTCGGGCGGTACCGGCTGCCACGCCGGCCGCCCGCCCACCGAGGCGTGGAAGTCGACCACGTCGTCCACCATGCGGTGCGCCAGCGCCCGCAGCGCGTCCCAGTCGTCGGGGTCGAGCCCCTCCTCCGGCCGGGGCTCCAGGTACGGTCTCACGTCCATCGTTCGGCCTGGTCAGAAATCAGTCGAAACGCACTTCGCACCTCGCACTGCAGTTTTGGGCGTGTCCCTCCGCTGCGCTCCGGGCCGGGCTGCGCGCGCGGTAGGGCACGATACGACTGTGCCCAACCGCGCCGGGCCACCGCCGCGACGATACCCCGTGTCGCGGCGCCGTCCCGGCCCTCCGGGCGCGCATCCCTCACGCAACGGCAGGGAACAGGGAACAGCCAGCCCGATCCCTGCCGATCACGCCGGGCTCCGCCTCCCGTGCCGAGTTCTCCCCCTTTGCCCCAATCATTGGGGGAGAGGGGGCCGGGGGAGAGAGGGCCTCTACGCCGCCGCCGGTACCGCCGCCTCGTCCAGCACGTCGGCGCGCGTCCACCAGGTGCTCTCGGGGAAGCGCTCGCCGATGGCCCGCCAGTGCGGCGCCAGCGGGGCGATGCTCTTGCCCCCGCGGTAGAACTCGGCCACGCCCAGCCAGTAGAGCGCCTCGGCTGCGGTCGGCAGGTCGGTGTGCGCCACCGGCGCGAAGCGCGCCGCCGCTTCCGGGTAGCGCTGCCGCGCGAGATCCGCCAGCCCCAGCGCGATCCCCAGCTCCGCCAGCAGCTCGTCCGGGGAGAGGAAGCCCACCATCCGCCGCACCTCGCGCAGCTGCGGGGTGAGCACCACCAGCGTGGGCGTCCACAGCAGCGCCGTGGTGCCGGTCAGGCGCTTGAGGTCGGCGCTCGGCTGGTGGGTGTTGTACTTGATGGCCACGAAGCGCTCGTTCAGGAACGCCGCCACGTCGGCGTCGGGGTACGTCTCGCGCTCGTACGCCTGGCACCCCTTGCACCCGGGCGACCAGAAATCCACCAGCACCGCCCGGTCCTCGCGCCGCGCCCGCTCCAGCGCGTCCTCCACGTCGCCCTGCCCATGCCACGCGATCGTCGCTTCCATCGCTCCCTCCCATGCATCGGCCGCGTCCGCGGCGCCATTGACGGTGTCGTTCGCCCGCAGCGACAATATCCGCCGGCGCCGTCCATGAACACAAGCTTGCGTTTTTCACGCGAAGCATGATTATCATTCATGGAGCGGCCCGCGTCGGCGGGCGCGCGCCGACCTGGGATGAGAAGGTACGCCGGAGCGAGCGGCGCGCCCACCCGGAAGTTGCTGGATCGGAGAGGCAGGCTCCGGCGCGGGGCCCTCACCCGCCGCCTTGGAGCGGCAACCCTCTCCCAACTTCGGGAGAGGGTGGACATGACGAGGATCGGTGCGAGGAGCGGGATCCTCGTAGGGGCGAGGCATGCCTCGACCGGCGGATGCCAGTACATGCGCGGCAGGCGGTCTCTTGCGCCGATGCCACCTGTGCTCGGACTCGCATGCTCGCCTCTACGACCCCCGGGGCGCTGCTCGCGACGCATCCCCGCGTGAGGGATGCGCGCCCGACAGGGCCGGGACGCCGCCGCCACAGGGGTTTCGTGGCGGTGGCCCGGCGCGGTTGGGCACAGTGGTATCGTGCCCTACCGCGCGCGCAGCCCGGCCCGGAGCGCAGCGGAGGGACACGCCCAAACCGCAGTGCGAAGTGTGAAGTCCTGAGTGCGAAGTGCGTTCGACCCGGGAGACAACGAGATGGGACTGAGCCTGCGGGACCTGGAGCTGGTGGCCGCCATCACCGACGAGGGGAGCGTCACGCGCGCGGCGCAGAAGCTGTACGTGACGCAGTCCGCCGCCAGCCACCAGCTGCGCAAGCTGGAGCGGCGCGTGGGGACGGCGCTCTTCCAGCGCAGCGGCCGCAAGATGACGCCCACACCGGCGGGCGCGCGGCTCACCGAGGCGGCGCGCGAGACGCTCGCCGGCCTCAAGCGGGCCGAGGAGGACGTGAAGCGGCTGGTGGCGGGGCGCGCGGCGGTGCTGCGCATCAGCACCGAGTGCTACACCTGCTACCACTGGCTCCCGCCCGTGCTGGCGGCGCTGCAGGAGCGCTTCCCCGCCGTGGAGGTGCACATCGTGGCCGAGGCCACGCGCCGGCCCGTGCCGGCGCTCCTGGCTGGGAAGCTGGACCTGGCGATCGTCTCCACCCCCGTGCGCGACCGGCGGCTACGCGCCTTCCCGCTCTTCGACGACGAGCTGGTGGTGGTGGTCGCGCCCGGCCACCCGAAGGCGTGGGACGACTTCTTCGCCGCCGAGGACTTCGCGGGCGAGCACCTGATCACCTACGACCTGGACGAGCGCGACAGCACGGTGCTGTCGGAGGTCCTGCGCCCCGCCGGGGTGCGCCCCGCGCGCTGGACGCGGATGCAGCTCACCGAGGCGATCCTGGAGCTGGTGAAGGCCGGGATGGGGATCACGGTGCTGGCGCGCTGGGCGGCGGCGCCGCTGGTGGAGAGCGGGGCGGTGCGCGCGCTCCCCCTCACCGCGCACGGCTTCCGCCGCCGCTGGCGCGCCCTGGTCCCACGCCACAAGACGACCCCGCCGCACGTGGCCGAGTTCGCCCGCCTGCTGGTGGAGGAGATGTGCGGCGCGTGCCCGGTGGTGGCGGGGGATTGAGATCCGCCTGCCAGAATTCGTCGCCGGCTGCCTTGTCGACAGGCCGCCGTTCCGGAGTCGCGTCCGGTCAGGCGCCGAAGTCTTCGCGCGCCATCCGGATCATGGCGTGGGGAGTGCGCGGTGAGGTGAAAAAGCCCGCCCGCATCCGCTCGAGCAGTTCCGCTGAAACGGGCTCCCGAGGGTGGCCCGTGCCGCGCTTCATCAGCTCGTCGAGGGTTTCCTCCGTCCAGCGGGTTGCCGCCCCGTAGTTCACGCTCGTGTCGTGCTTCACGAACGGGTGGTCACCCACGGCGAGCACGCAGGTCCGGTCCGAGTACGGCCTGAAGGTGGTGAGGAAGACCCCCAGGAACGCGTCGGCCGCACCCGCGGGGCCCCACAGCAGGACCCACAGGTGCGGCTTCGACCCGTCGCTTGCGTCAGGAGGAACGTGTCGCCGGCGCGGATCGCCACGGCCGATCTTGCGATTCAGGACGTCAGCGACTGCGCGAGCGCGACTTCCTCCCAATCGGCCAGGACGTCCGCGATCTCCTCGTCGGAATATCCCTCGCTCCGCAGGATGGCGGCGGGATGGATCGGCAGCGCGGAGCCGTTGGGATCTTCCCACTCCGGCAGCTTGTGGGTGAGCTCGACCAGCTCCCAGCGCCCGAGGTGGCCGTACCGCTGGAACACCGCGTCGATCAGCTCCTCTTCCGCGGGGGAAAGCTGATCGCCGGGAACGCCCTCCGGGTCCCGCAGCTGAACCTCGTGGTTCTCCTTCGGGGCGATGTGCCGGTCCCAGTATCCGCCCGCGTAGTACTGGCCCTGGTTGATCCGGTCCAGGGTCGCGCTCAGCACGGGGCCGTGCGGGAGCGACGCATAGGCGTCGTAGGTCAGCGGGCTTCCCAGGCGTGCCAGACATTCCCGCTCGGCCAGGTACAGCAGCTTGATCAGCTTGAGATGGCTCATCCGGCCGCCGGCGTGCCGGAGCAGGCGGGCGGCGGCCTGGGTCGCCTTGTCTTCGCGGTACCTGGCGCGCATCGGTTTCTCCTGGAGGGCCTTTTCACGATCCGTGACACACGGAGGCGAGAAAGGTTCCTGTTCCAGACTCGGCGGAGGCCAATCGCATTCCCCAAACAGTACACTCAGAACGGCGCGTTCCGCAAGTACGTCCGGGCACGCCGAAGCCCCTCCCCGGCTACCGGGTGAGGGGCTTCTTTCATCCGCGGAAGAATCTCGATCCGACTCCCGCCGCGCCCTACCGCTTCTCCGCGTACGCCGCCTCGCGCGGGGCCGGGGCCGGGACCGGGGCCGCCGCGCCCGCGGCGACGTTGACGCCCACCAGGCGGTCGCGGCCCTCGCCCTTGGCGCGGTAGAGGGCGTGGTCGGCGGCGTCGATCAGGGCGTCGGCGTCCACCAGCCCGGCGCCCACCGCGATCCCCACGCTGGCCGTCACCTGCACCGCGCCGCCGGGGACCGCCACCCGGACCTCGCGCAGGTGCGCCCGGAAGCGCTCCGCGAACGAGAGCGCCCCCTCCATCCCCGAGTCGTAGAGGAGCACCGCGAACTCTTCGCCGCCCCAGCGCGCGGGGAGGTCGATGTTGCGCGCCGTGGAGCGCAGCAGCCGGCCCACCCGCGCCAGCACCTGGTCGCCCACGCGGTGGCCGTGGGCGTCGTTGACCTGCTTGAAGAAGTCCAGGTCCACCATCACCAGCGCCAGCGAGCCCCCGCTCCTGACGATGCGGTCGGCCTCGCGGCGCAGCGCCTCCTCCAGCACGTGCCGGCGCGACAGCTCGGTGAGCGGGTCCACCAGCGCGGTGACCTCGGTGAGCGCCCACTTCCCCGCCGTGGCGATCCCCACCGTCACCACGAACACCAGGAAGCCGATCCAGAAGAGCGACGGCACCCCGGGGAGCACCCGCGCCACCGGCACCAGCTGGCGCTCGCTGGCCAGGTCGTACACGAAGGCGAAGGCGAAGGCGGCGGTGCCCGCCACCAGCAGCCGCGCGTGCGGCCGGCGCCCCACCGAGGCCCGCGCCGCGCGCGCCACGATCGCCAGCATCCCCACCGCCAGCGCCGCGTCGATCCACTTGTTGAGCTCGGCCAGCACCCCCAGCGGCAGCAGGGACGCCACCGCCGCCGCGGCCAGGAAGGCGGCGGTCACCGCGTGCTCGCGCCGGCGGTAGCGCAGGTCGAAGAGGTTGTAGACCAGCGCCACGAAGAACGGCCCCCCCGCCAGGAGCGCCATCAGCCCCAGGCGGTACGGGTTCAGGTACGGGAGCACCGCCCCCGCCACCGCGCCCGAGAAGGTGGCGCCGTAGACGGAGACCGCCAGGCTCAGCAGCGCGAAGTACAGGTTCTCGCGCGCCTGCCGGCGGCGCAGGAAGAAGGCGAAGTGGTAGACGCCGATGGCCAGGAAGAACGACACCAGCCCGCCGATCACCACGTCGCGCGGGGAGCGCTGCCGGGCCAGCGCCTCGTAGGGCCCCACCTTCACGGGGCTGAGGATCCCGCCGTACGCGTAGTCGTTGTAGACGCGCACCGCGAGCACGTGCGGCCCTCCCGGGCGCCGGGCCAGCGCCTGGGGCGGCACCATCAGCAGCGTGGGACCCACCCCCTCCACGAAGCGCGGCGGGAAGCGCCCCGCGCCGCCCACCTTCACCCCGTTCCAGTACACCTCGAAGGCGTCGCCCACGGTGCCGAAGACGATCCCCACCGGCCCGTCGGCGACGTCCCGCGGCAGTTCCACCGTGCGCCGGTACCAGCCGAAGCCGTCGTAGTCCGGGAACGCCTGCTCCCAGTCGCCCGGGACGGCGACCGGCGTCCAGGCGCGGTCGTCGAGCGCCGGGTCGGCCCAGGCGCCCCGGTCGCCGCGCGCGGCCTTCCAGGCGCCGTCCAGCACCAGCACGCGCGCGTCCTCCGCCGGGGCCTGGGCCGCGGCGGGAAGTGCCATGAGCAGGAGCGAGGCGAGGAGAAGGAGACGGCGGATCACGGGAAGGCGACGCAAAAGGAGGGAGACCAAGCGACTACGGATGATACCGACCGGAGCGCCTCCCGTCAAGAAATTTCGCTGCCGCGCGAGCCTTGCCACGCCTCCGGCGGCGCGATACGTTGCCGGACCCGCAACCCGTTGCCGCCTCACCTCTTCAGGGCAGGAGACCCGCCACGATGTCCAGCGTCCCGCAGGCCGGCCCGCTCGCGCTCTTCTCGGTGGCGGCCGGGCCGCGCTACGGCGAGCAGATCCCCGTGCCCCAGCCGGTGGTGGTGATCGGGCGGGGCGCCGGGTGCGACGTGGTGGTCGACGACGACTCGGTCTCGGCCCAGCACGCGCGGCTGGAGTTCGACCTGGGCGCCTGGCGCATCACCGACCTGGGCTCCACCAACGGCACCGCGGTCGAGGGGGTGAAGCTCGCGCCGAACGTCCCCACGCCGCTCCCCTACGGCACCACCGTGCGCCTGGGCGGCATCAAGTTCAACTTCGAGGAGGTGGCCGGGGCCGACCCGGGCTCCGCCCGCGAGAGCTTCGCCGCCCCGCCGCCGCCCGCCACGCTGAAGGAGGAGCGGCGCGGCTTCCGCTTCCCCGTATGGCTGGCGGTGCTGGTGCTCCTGCTGCTGGCCGTGCTGGCGTACGTGATCGTGGACCTGGCCACCCCGCCGCCGCCCGAGCCCGTGCCGGTGCCGGCCCCGACCGCCCCGGCCGCGCGGGCGCCGTGAGGCTCTCCTGGGAGGCCGCGGGCGCCACCCACGTGGGGCTGGTGCGCGCGGGGAACGAGGACGCGTTCCTCATCGACGCCCCGCGCGGGGTGTTCCTGGTAGCCGACGGGATGGGCGGGCACGCCGCGGGCGAGGTGGCCAGCGCCATCGCCGTGGAGGCGGTGGGGACGGCGCTGCGCGAGGGGGTGGACCGGGGCCTCCGGGCCGACGACCTGGCGCGGGCGATGGAGGAGTCGTTCCGGCTGGCGAACGAGGCGATCCTGGCCTACTCGGCCGAGAACCCCGCCACCACGGGGATGGGCACCACGGCCACCGCGCTGGTGGTGTGCGACGACGGCACCTTCCGCCTGGGCCACATCGGCGACAGCCGCATGTACGTGCTGCGCGACGGGCGCCTCTTCCAGGTGACGCGCGACCACACCTGGGTGCAGCAGGAGGTGGAGGCCGGGCGCCTGAGCGAGCGCGGGTCGCGCCGCCACCGCCTGTCGCACGTGCTCACCCGCGCGCTGGGCGCCGACCTGGACCAGCCCGACGTCTACGCCGGCACCTTCCTCCCCGGCGACGTGGTGCTGCTGGCCACCGACGGCCTCACCGGGATGCTGGGTGACAAGTCGCTGCGCCGCATCCTCTCCCGCCCCGACCCCCTGGCCGACCGCGTGGCGCTCCTCATCGACGGCGCCAACGTGCGCGGCGGCCGCGACAACATCACCGTGGTCCTGGTGCGCTTCTTCGACCCCGACTCTCCGGCGGGCGCAGGGGACGAAACCCCATAACAACAAGCCTCATACCATTTCGCAGGGAATCGTTCGGGTATCAGCCCTGAAAAGGTCTCACACAGAGGGCACAGAGAACACAGAGGAACAGCGGAAGAGATTGAAGTTCTCTCCGTGTCCTCCGTGTCCTCTGTGTGATGCCAATCTGT
>DASVWD010000216.1 GCA_036389795.1 Longimicrobium sp. | reverse complement strand
TGGCGCTCGTCGGCCAGCCAGTAGGGGAGCTCGTCCTCGAAGCCGCCGGCGGCGACGTGCTCGGCCAGCCGGGCGGCCCAGCGCCGGAACGAGGTGGTCTTGGGCGGGAGCGCCGCGCCCTCGCAGGCCCGCCGCAGGTCTTCCAGCAGCACCCGCCACGAGACGCCGTCCATCACCAGGTGGTGCGCCACGATCAGCAGCCGCCCGGCGCGCTCCTCCCCGCGGGCGAACGCCACCGCCCGCAGCAGCCGCCCCTCCACCAGCGAGAGGCTCGCCTGCAGGCGAGCCGCCTCGCGCTCCACCTCGCGCCGCTGCTCCTCCTCGCCGAGCCCCGAGAGGTCGACGCACGCCGTCCACCGGCGCTCCTCGAGCCCCGCGTTCTCCTGCCGCCACTCGCCGTCCTCGCGCCGGAAGCGCATGCGCAGCGCGTCGTGGTGCGCCGCCACCCGCGCCACCGCCCGCTCCAGCACCCCCGGCTCCGGGAGCCGCCGCACCTCGAGGAGCACCGACAGGTTCCAGTGGTGCGGCGCCGGGCTCGCCCGGTCGAAGAACCAGCGCTGGATCGGCGTCAGCTCCACCGGCCCCTGGACGATCCCCTGCTCGGCGTCGGCCTCGCCCTCGCGCCCTGCGCACCCGGCCAGCTCCGCCGCCGTGGGGTGGTCGAAGATCTGCCGCGGGGTGATCCGCAGCCCCGCCGCGCGGGCGCGCGACACCACCTGGATGGAAAGGATGGAGTCGCCGCCCAGCTCGAAGAAGTTGTCGTGGACGCCCACCCGCTCCAGCCCCAGCACCTCGGCCCAGATCCCCGCCAGCACCTCCTCGGCCCGGGTGCGCGGCGCCGCGTACCCCGCATCCCCCTCCGGCCGCGCGGCGTCGGGCGCGGGGAGCGCCCGGCGGTCCACCTTGCCGCTGGGAGTGAGCGGGAGATGGTCCAGGACCACGAAGGCGGAGGGCACCATGTAGTCGGGGAGCCGCCCGGCGAGGTGCGCGCGCAGCTCGGACGGCTGCGGCTCGGAATCGTCCCGGCCGACCACGTACGCCACCAGCCGCCGGTCGCCGGGCGCGTCCTCGCGCGCCACCACCACCCCCTCGCGCACGGACTCGTGCCGGCGCAGCACCGCCTCGATCTCGCCCGGCTCGATCCGGTAGCCGCGCACCTTCACCTGCTCGTCCAGGCGGCCCAGGTACTCCAGCGTGCCGTCCGCCCGCCACCGCGCGCGGTCGCCGGTGCGGTACAGCCGGGCGCCGGCCGCGCCGAACGGATCCGGGACGAAGCGCTCCGCCGTGAGAGCGGGACGGCCCAGGTACCCGCGCGCTAGCCCGCGGCCGCCCAGGTGGAGCTCGCCGGGGACGCCCACCGGCACCGGCCGCATCCCGGCGTCCAGGACGTACGCCCGCGTGTTCGAGATCGGCCGGCCGATGGTCGCCGGGCCGCCCGCGCGGCGCAGCGCGCACGTGCTGTAGGTGGTGTCTTCCGACGGGCCGTAGAGGTCGTAGACCCGCTCGACGCCGGCGGCGTACAGCGCGTCGACCAGTTCCGACCGCAGCGGCTCGCCGGCCAGGTTCACCGTCGTCACGCCCGCCGGGACGCCGCCGCTCTCCAGCAGCGCCGCGATCGCGGAGGGGACGGTGTTGATCAGGCGCACCTCGCCCGCGGCGGCCGAGTGGGGGAGCGCCAGCGCGTTCTCGACCATGATCACGCGCCCGCCCGCCGAGAGCGGGAGGAACAGCTCGTAGACCGAGAGGTCGAAGGAGATGGACGTCGACGCCAGCACCCCCGACAGCTCGTCGGCCGAGTAGACGCTCCTTCCCCACGACAGCAGCGCCACCGCGCTCCTGTGCTCGATGGCCACGCCCTTCGGGACGCCGGTCGAGCCGGAGGTGTAGATCAGGTAGGCGAGGCTCCCCGGCGCCGCTCCGCCCGCGGGGTTCTCCGCGCTCTCCGCCGCGATCTCCGCGCGCGCCGCCCCGTCGACGACGACCACCGGGACGCCGTCCGGGACCGGGAGGAGCCCGCGCAGCGGCTCCTCCGTCAGCAGCACGGCGGCGCCGGAGTCGGAGACCGTGAACGCCAGCCGCTCGGCGGGATAGGCCGGGTCCAGCGGCACGTACGCCCCGCCCGCCTTCAGCACGGCGAGGAGGGAGACGATCATCTCCGGGCCGCGCGCCTGGCAGACGCCGACCCGCGCCTCCGGCCCCACGCCCAGGCCGACGAGGTGGCGCGCCAGCCGGTTCGCCCGCTCGTCCAGCGCGCGGTAGGTCAGCGACTCCTCCCCGCTGACCACGGCCACGGCGTCCGGCGTCCGCTCCGCCTGCTCCT
>DASVWD010000215.1 GCA_036389795.1 Longimicrobium sp. | reverse complement strand
CTTCCGCGGGGGGTGAGCGGGACGGCGGGAGCGCGCGCTAGTCGATCACCTCCAGCTCCAGCACGTCCCGCTCGTCGTCGTCCCCCGACCCGGGCCAGACGACCAGGCTGGAGAGGCCGGGGGAGGCCGGGAGCGGGCCCTCGATCGCGCCCACCGGCGCCTCGGAGGCGATGAGCGCGGTGATGCCGCGGCGGGCCAGCCGGCGCGCGGCCGCGACCCCGCGGGCGCTGGTGACCTGGAAGATCAGGTGGGCCGGGTACGAGAAGGTGAAGACCCGGGCGTCCTCGGGCGCCGCGGACGTCGGGCGGTCGCCGGTGAAGACGAGCCAGGTGCGCGCGAGCCGGGCGCCGGAGCTCCCGTCGGGGAGCGCGCCGGAGTGGTCGACGGCGTCCGCCTCCATCAGGTCGGCCGCCCGCCGGAGCGCCTCGGGTTCCTCGCGCGCCAGGGTGAAGAGCAGGTCCGCGTAGGCGCCGCGGAGGGCGTCCTCGGGGAGGGTCGAGTCCGGGTGCGTGATCATGACGGGGACGTGTCAGGGAAAGGGACGAGCGTCGCCCCCCGCTCCCGGGGGGAACGGCGGCGGGTCAGGCGGCGGAGTCCAGGTCGTGGCCGGCGAGCCGCGACAGCGCGTAGTCGGCCTCGCTCATCTCCAGGCCGCAGGTCTCGCAGGTGCCCCGCCGCTCGAAGAGCGCGGCGACGCTGCCCCCGCGGAGCGGCCCGGCGTGGCCGTGGGTGGTGCAGGTGCGCAGCCCCGCGAGCGTCTCGATCCGTCGGCGCGCCTCCACGGCGCTGCGCGCGGTGCCCACCGGGGCGCCGGCCCGCAGGATCGTGAACCCGTGGCCGAGCGCGGCCGGCTCGGCCACGAAGTCGCGGAAGAGCATCCGGCCCGCGCCGTCCACGTCCGGGTCGATGAAGACGAGCTCCCCCACCTCGTGCGGCGGGTCGAGGACGCGCCCCGGACCCGGGCCGGGCGTGGGGCGAGGCCGTGCGAGGTCTCTCATCGGAGTGGCTGGTGGAAAGGTGGATCAGTGCGGGCGCTACGCGAGGAGGCAAGCCAGGTCGGCGGCCGATTCGGCGACGGCGACCCCCGGCCGCTCCTCGTCCGCGTCCCGCTCGACGAGCTCGTACCACTGGGGGTGTCCGCGCGCGTCCAGCGGTGCGCGGGCGACGGCCTCCAGGTAGGCGATGAGCTTGGCGCTGTGGATCCAGGGCCGCCCCGTGGTCCACGAGTCGAAGGCCACCGGCCCCCGGATCATCAGGAACTCGCCCGGGCCTTCGCACTGCTGGATCATGCAGATGTCGGCGCCCACCAGGACGAAGGCGGTGCCGAGCGACCAGTTGTTGCGGTCCACGACGCTGGCCACCTGCTCGGCCGTGCGGCAGAGCGCGAACGACCGCACCGTGAACGGCGGGTCGTGGGCCTCGCAGATCCAGGGGTTCTCGCGGCCGATCCGCAGCCACCGGTCGATGTGCGGCACGAAGCCGCGCCAGGCGGCGCGGTACGCCGCGCTCTGCCGGTTCGCGTGGATCGCGTCGGCGAGCTCCCGGACCCCGGCGTACTCGCCGGCGTGGCGGAGGTGGAAGCGGTAGCCCGAGCCCAGGAAGCCACCCTGGAGCTCCCAGACCGTCCCGGTCTCCTGCGACCACCGCGGCTCGCAGAACAGCGTCTCGTCGCGCGGGTCGAGCGTGTCCGCCGCCAGGCGGCGGAGCGTCTCGGCGACGGTGCCTTCCAGCTCCTCGATCATCGGTCGTCCTCGCGGTGCGGGTGGGTGGACGGATCGCGGGGCAAGGCGCTCGCCCAGGCCGCCGCCCGTCACGAGGTCCGCGCGGTACAGATGGTCGATCGAAGCTGCGGAGCGGACCAGGCACGCCGACCCGTCGGAGAAGGCGTAGCCGACGCCCGAGCCGTGGAGCCCGAAGTCGCGGAAGCCGAGGCGCTCCCCGCCGTGCTCCGCCAGCAGCGCCATCTCCCGCGTGCGCTGCACGGGTCCGTCCGCGGCGGCGGCGAGGAGCGCGGCCACGAACCGTCGCGAGGCGCCGGCCTCGTCCTCGGCCCTGGCGGCAGTCCACCGCTTCAGCGCCTCCAGGCCGGCCTCGTCGAAATCGAACTCGCCGATCCGCACCACGCGCGACCAGTTCGCGCGGCAGACTTCCAGCGCGACGATCTCCGCGGGCGTGAGGCACGTCTTCCCGATCCAGACCGTGATGCCCGCCTCATCGCGGTGGAGCTCGATCTCCACCCCGCAGATCTCCGTGGTCTCCGGCAAAGGGTCACTCCTCGTTGCAGTGGGTGGTCGCGTGCGCGTGGCCCGCGCGGGGGAGGAGAGCTCAGCCGAGCCGCTCGACCGCCGGGTGCCGGAGGTCCCCGAGCACGGACGCGCCGAAGTTGTAGAGGGCGACGGCGACCGGCGGGTACTCCACGCCCCCGCCCTCGTCCGGCCCGGCGGGGTGGCGGAGCGCGTGGCGGTACGCCCGCCAGGCGCGGGCGAGCTGGACCCGCAGGTCCAGGGCGATGCGGCGGGTCTCCTGCGCGCGGCCAGGGTCGCGGGCGTCGAAGTCGAAGCGGATCCCACGGCGCTGCACCACCACGCGGGACGCGGGGTCGCCCAGCGCAAGGGCCGCGCGGTCCGGACCCAGGCGCGGGCGCCCGGCGGCGTCGGTGCGGAACAGGTCCTCGTCGGCCTCGCGGCAGTCGAAGAAGGGGACGGTGCGCGGGACCCGGACCCCCAGGAAGGTGCCGCGGACCGGCGCCGGGGGCGTGACGGGATCGGGCATGGCGGCTCCAGCGCGGGAAGGGAAAACAAGCGGGACAGCCCTCCGCTTTTCTGCCGCGGGGCTGCTCAATCTCCCCGGCGTTCCGCTTCCTCCAGCGTCATGTCGGGCCGGAGCACGCCACAGAGGAGCGGGCCGTGGGCGTCGGCCAGCCAGTCGGCGCCGGCCAGCCACGCGAGGAGCCGCTTGCAGTGCGCGTCACTCCGCGCTCGCGCCGCGGGACCGAAGCCCGCCTCCAGCGCGCGGGTGAGGTAAGGACGTGCGTGGGTGTCGTCGGCGAGCTCGGCGCGGGCGAATGCGCCTCCCGGGAAGGCGGCCACAGGGTGGTCGCCGTCGAGCGCGCGCACGGTGTCGGTGCCGGGGTCGTAGCGGAGCGGTGAGACCACCCGGTCCCCGGCCGATGCGGGCGCGTCCGGCGCGAACACCCCCGCGGCCACGAACGGCGCGGGGGCGACCGGGAAGCCGACGAGCCGCTGGGCGAAGGCGGCGGCCTCGGCGCACGCGGCTTCCCGGGAAGGGAAGCTCGCGCGCTCTGGGACGGCGGCGCTGACCTCGGCGACCCACTCGCCTCCGGGGCCGGGGAAGACGCCGATGCGGCCGAGGCCGACGTGGGCGACGAGCCCGGGGCCGGTACCCTCCCGCTGGAGCACGAGGAGCCCGCCGGTCGTCAAGAACCCGGGGCGGCCCCGGTTGGGGAGGACGGTGACCGTGCGGGGGACGGCGGAAGGGTGCATGCGCGGCAGCCCGGCGGAAGGACGGATGCGAGGGGTCGCACCGGGCTTTTCTCCGGCGGGGCTGACCGTGGCCGGCGCCCGCGCCTTCAGAACAGCGATTCCTGCGACACGGAAGGGGACGCCTCGGCTGCGGTGCCCGGCCGGGGGCGGCGGTCGCGGCGCGCGGGGGAGGCCGCCGGCCCGGCGAGGGAGCCCAGCGGGAGCGGTTCGGGCGGGGGGAGGGCCGGGAGCGAGCCGTCCGGGCGCCGGATCCCGCCGACGGCGCGGACGAGGTCGAGCAGGCGCTTCCCGGAGAGCTCGACCTCGGTTGCGCCCGCGAAGACCACGACCGCCGCCGTGCCGGTGGTCTGGTATCCGGTGCGGTGCGCCCCGGCGGACATGCTCCAGCAACGGAGCGCGGTCTCACGGACCACGGCCGCGGCGAGCGTGTCGTCGTCCATCGCCATCTCCGAGCGCAGCTTCCAGCGCCGGTCGGAGCCGTGGATGGAGTTGAGCGCGAGCCAGAGCTGGTGCGTGGTCCAGTCGTGACCCGCCGCGGCGGGCCAGTGCACGGGCGGGTCCGCGTCGTCGCCGACGGGGACCTGCATGTAGCGCAGCCCTTCGGGGCGCAGGAGCGGCCGTCCCTCCAGCACCTCGGCCCGGGCCAGCGCCCACGCCTCGGGCCGGTCCTCCCGGTGCATGCGGCGGTAGGCCCACAGCCACCCGCGGTGACCGGGGTCCGGATACGGGGCGGGCTCACCCTGCAGGGAGAGCGCGGCCTCGGCGCCGGCCAGGAAGCGGGCGCGTACCTCGCCGCGCGTCATGCCGGCGAAGCGGTGGTCGTAGCGGATCTCGGACGCGGCGCTGCGGACTTCCGCGGCCACGTCGGGGTGCCAGCCGGCCGGGATCGCCGCGGGGATGGGTGCCGCGGACGGAGCGCCGGCGCGGCGGAGCTTCTTCTTCTGGGCGGGCAAATGGGTGGGGTAGGCAGGTCGGCGCGCGGTGACGACGGACGCCCCGCTGTCTTCTCCGGCGGGTCTGCATCCGGCAGCGGGGGATCTTCACGACCGTTGACCGGGAGGGCTGGGCGGACGCATCATTTCCGGAGGTTTTTTGTTCGCAGCCCGGCCGAAGGAGCAGCAGCCATGCTACGTCTCCGCCTCTCCCCCGCGCTCGCTCTCGCCACGCTCCTCTTCGCCGCCGCGTGCAGCGACCGCGGGCGTATCCCCACCGCGCCCGTGCCGGGTACGCCACCGGAGCCACGCTTCGTCGTCTCCGCGCTCGCGGGGAAGGTGGTGATCAACGAGGTGATGGCCGACCCGAGCGCGGTGACGGACGCCAACGGCGAGTGGCTCGAGGTCCACAACCGGGCGGACACCACCATCAACCTCCAGGGGTGGACGATCGCCTCGAACAGCGACGCCGCCCACACCATCGCCTCCTCCGTCCCCATCCCGTCGCGCGGCTACGCCGTGCTGGCCAAGAACGGCACCTCCGGCACGAACGGCGGGGTCACCGTCAGCTACGCCTACGGAGCGCTGAACCTCGCCAACTCGTCGGACTGGATCGCGCTGCGCGACGCCGCGGGCGCGAGCGTGGACTCGGTCACCTGGAGCAGCGCGCTCCCCGCCGGGGCGAGCAAGGGGGTGACGGATCCCGACACCGACAACCTGACGGTCACCGGGAGCAACTGGCACACGTCGGCCGCGACCTACGGCGGCGGCGACGAAGGCACGCCGGGGGCGCAGAACGACGGCCGCAGGAGCGCCCTCACGGTGCGGGTCCTGGCGGTCGGGCAGGGGGACGCCCTCTACATCACCAACGGGCTCTCGAAGGTGATCATCGACGGCGGGCCCTCCACGACCGCCATCTCGAGCTTCATCAGCGAGTTCGGGCTGGACCACGGGCGGATCGACCTGATGATCCTCACCCACGGACACCTGGACCACCTCGCCGGCCTGCGCGAGTTCCTGAAGGCGACGCACGACATCGACGTCCCCGTCTTCCTGGAGACCAAGAACACGAACTCGGGGACGACGATCACCGAGCTGCGCGACAGCCTCAACGCGCGCGTCGGCCGCGGGGAGCTCGACTACCGCGACGCGGACGACCCCTGCGGGACGGGCGCCGCGGTCTGCACCTTCCTGCTGGACGGCGGCGCGCGGCTGCACGTGCTCAAGCCGAAGACGAGCGACAGCAACGAGAACAACCGCTCGGTGGTCGCAAAGCTCGTCGGCCCCGACTCCGCGTCATTCACCATGTGGATGGCGGGGGACGCGGAGCACGAGGCGATCGACTGGTTCGACAACACGGCGTCGTACGATACCAGTCCGGGGATGAACGTCGATGTGCTGAAGGCCGACCACCACGGCAGCTGCAACGGGGTCACCAGCCGGCTGCTCGACCTGGCGACGCCCGCGTACGTCACGATGGGCGTCGGCAGCAGCAACGGGTACGGCCACGTCCACACGCAGACGAAGACGCTGCTCAGCGGCCGCAGCATCCCGTGGTACCGCACCGACACCAACGGGAGGATCACCATCACCACCCCGGGCACGGTGGGCGGCGGCTACACGGTGTCGGTGGCGAGCGGCACGGCGAGCATGGACGGCGCCTCGGACGCGACCTCGGCGGATACCGACTGCAACAGCCTGTGAGGCGGCCCGCGCGCCGGGCGCGCTACGCCGCGGCGCGCCGGCGGGCGGCGGGCGGGAGGTCGAAGAGCGCGAGCTGGGCGGAGACATCGTCGAACTCGGTCTTCACCCGGGCGTAGGCGGCGCCCTCCCGCTCCAGCCGCGCGAGGTGGTCACGCATGCTGGAGATCATGCCGCGCAGCTTCCGCGCGGCGCGCCGGAGCGCGTCCGGCCACTCGCGCATCACCGCCTCCAGGAAGGGCCCGATCCGCTCGTCGGTCAGGTTGTGGTGGGTCTCGAAGAACTCGGCCCCGTGGACGTGGGTCTCCTCCGTCGAGTCGTCGTGGCAGTACTCGTGGGAGGAGGAGGTGGCCGAGGCGGTACCACTGCTCCAGCGAGGTGAGCCCCCGGAGCCGGCGGCGCTCGAGGGCGATGTACGTCCTGCCGTCCGTCCAGCCGTCGTAGACGTCCGACTCCCCGACCTGCAGAACCCGCCTGGCTCGAGGGCGTGCGGCGGCATCGGCTCCGTGGGCGTGGGGGGAAAACGAAAGAGGGGGCCGTGGGCGGCTCCCCCTGCTCAGGATGCGGTGGGTCGTGCTGGGGCCGCGCGGCCGGACGTCCGGCCCGGCGGCTACGCGAAGGCGCCGAGCGGCGCGTCCGGCAGGGTGCCGGACTCGACGAAGGAGTGGTAGCGGCCCTCGCCGATGATCACGTGGTCCAGCAGCGCTATCCCGATGGTGCGGCCCGCGTGCGCGACCTGGAGCGTGATGGCGCGATCCTCGGGGGAGGGGTGAGGCTCGCCGCTGGGGTGGTTGTGGACCAGGATCACCCCCGCGGCGGCCTCCTGGATGGCCGGGCGGAAGATCTCGCGCGGGTGCGCGAGGGTAGCGTCGACGGTGCCGCGCGACACCAGCACGTCGCGGATCAGCTGGTTCTGGGTGTCGAGCAGCAGCGCGTGCAGCTCCTCCTGCGGGAGGTCCCGTAGCGCGAGCCGCATCAGTTCGTAGACGTCGCGGGCGCTCGCGAGCCGCTCGCGGTCGAGGACGTACTCGCTTGCCGCCCGTCGGCCGAGCTCGAACGCGGCCGCTACCCGGGCGGCCGACGCGTGGCCGATGCCGGCGGCGCGCGCGAGCTCCGCGAGCGGCGCGGCGGCGATGGCGCGCAGGCGCATGTGGCCGTCCGCGCCGGCGAAACGCGCGAGCAGCGCCGCCGCGGCGCGCTCAGCCTTCTCCCGGCCCCGGCCGGGATCGAGCAGGAGCGTCAGCAGCTCGCGGACGCCAGCTCGCCCGCTCCCAGTTCGTGCAGGCGGCGTGCGGGCGCGTCGGGGCCCAGCGCATGAAAGCGACGCCGGAGCCGGCGCCCGTGCATGGAGGGGGGAAGGGCGAGCTCGTCCGCCTGGACGCCCGCGCTCGGGAAGATCATCACGGCCCCGGACCAGAGGTGGGATGCCGCGATGGATTCACGCGGCGCTCCCACCTTTTTTTCTGTTCCCGGGTTCCTCCCACCTCCCGGGCCTGGCGGGGGCTCTTCTCCCCGAGCCTGGTCACCGTGCTCTGAAACGAGCGGTCCTGACCGGCGGGCGTTGGTTGAGCTCGGGCCTGTCGTCGGGCAACGTTCGTCCCACACCCGGGTCGTCCTTCACCAACTCAGCGCTGACACCCAACCCCGGTCCCGCCGCCGCAGTGAGACGTGCGCGGCATGCGGGACCGATGCCTTTCCTGCATCCACTACCGTGACGTACCGAATGCTCAGAATTGTCACCGCATCCGCAGCGCTGCCGGCAGGCCGCGAGACGGAGGTAACCGACGAGGCTCTCTGGCTGCGCTGGACCGGGCACCCTGCGTCCGCGCCCCGCACCCGCCGCTTCATGCTCCTGGGAGGCTGATAAATAGACTTTATAGGTGCGCTCTTACGCGGCCTCTCGGACGATCCACCGCTGCACCTCCGGGTGCTGGGGCCACTCGACGTGTGTTCGGCCGTCGAGCTCGCGGCCGCTGGCCTTCGGTGTGCGACCCCCCATCTGCTTGAACAGGAACGCGCCGCCGCGCCGCTCGCCGCCCGCCGGCCCAGCTCGAAGGCCGCGGCCATCCGCGCGGCCGATGCGTAGCCGATGCCGGCGGCGCGCGCGAGCGGCGCGGCGGCGACGGCGCGCAGCCGCATGCGTCCGTCCGCGCCGGCACAGCGCGAGAGCAGCGCCGCCGCGGCGCGCTCGGCCCTCGCCCGGCCCCGTCCAGGGTCGAGGAGGAGCGTCAGCAACTCGCCGAAGAAAGAGCCCCTGCGTGCGAGGTGCCGCAGGGGCTTTGCCTTTCCATCGAGCCGGAGAGAGAAGGAACCTCGACGGCACCGCCCCTCTTGCGCCCAAGCGTTCCCTATGTTCACTTTCTGAGCCCGACACGTGCTGCCACCCTCCGAATCATCCACACACGCCCAGAATGCGAATCGGCTATCAGGGTGCTGGGGAAGCGTACCCCGACCACGTAGTCTATCCCTCCGTGCGTCGCGTACGCAAAGTGAGGTCGGAGCCTGAGTCCGGCGCTGCACCTGCCGGGCGGAAGCCCGCGCGGATAGACGAGCAAGCTCCTCCCGCGGAAATCGACTGGGAGCCTGTACGGGCCGCGCTCAGGCGTGAACGCGACCGGACTTCACTGCGCGCGCTCGCGCGTGAGCTGAGCGCGCTGTCCGCCGAAGCGGACCCCAGATCCGAGAAGCGGTCGTTTGCTCCTACCGGCCTGAGCAACTTTCTCGATGGCACGTCGACTGGCTCTGGTACCTGAGGCGCGTCGGACACGAGCCTGCCGACCAGGTACGCGAAGTGGCCCTCGATGCACTTCTGACCGCCACCGGCGTTCCAGAGGAGTTGCGGGGCCGCTTGAGGCGGGCGGTCACAGAACTGCTGGCGTCGCCACTGCCAGAGGGCGGGAATCGACGCCGCGGGGCCGATCCTCTCGGGAGATCGGGACCACCTTAATTACTTCTTCCCGTGCGGGAACATAAGGCCAGAAGAGAGAGCCTAGCGCACCTCTTGACACCAATTATGTAGAAACATATTATTATCGACCCTTTGGGAGCAAATCAGAGATTCATCGTCGCTACTCCGCCCAGCATTTGATGGGATTGTAGCGAGTACCCTCCTCTTTATAGCCATTTTCTCTCCGCACGTCAGGCATGGTAGTCCAGGCGGCGGCAAGAATCCCGAGGAAGCCGCCAGTCATCAGTGCATCATCCTCTCACAGGGCAGTGGATACGGATGCACGGAGGATTTCGCTCCGGCGAATACGTGACCGTAGCTGTCCCCACACACGCTTCTCTCGCAAAAGCGCTGGACCTTACCCTCAGACGGAACATACCGCTCCGATCTGAAGGGCACCTCGTGCCCGGCCGTCTCAGCCGCTCACCGGAACCGTAGCGGCATCCGAAAGATCACCTCGTCTTGCAGGCTCGGGCCTGTTTAGCGATTGATTTCCGCTCCCAGGGTCGGCCTAGTCGAGACAGGAGATCGCGACGAGGGCTTGGGGCTGTCGGTTGCGCCGCACGGGTTGACAGCAGCCGCTCCACCGGTGCGGGACCTTTCCTTTGGGACTGTGCCCGCCTCACCCGCACTGTAGGCCGCAGGGATCACCTCGTAAACACGGAATGGATGGACTCGACTCATGATCCTCGTCTTCGAGAAAGACTCTCCGCGCCTCGAACGATATCTCGCGGCGGGCCCGCTCCCCGAGCGCTGCCTCGTGCACGACTGGCGCGAGTTCGAGCGGCGAGCGCCGCAGGCACTCTGCTCGGTGGTGCGCATCGAGTGGCTCCACGAGGGTGAGGACGTGGCGCAGCTGCGCCGCTTCCGTAGGCGATTCCCCTGTCACCCCATTGTGCTGGCCACCCGCGGGTGCATGGAGAACGCGCGCCATCTGTGCTCGCTGATGGTGGAGGAGGTGGTGTGGTTGGCCAACGCGGACACTGCACTTGCCGACGCGGTGCAGCGCGCCAGTGCGTGCAGTTCGCTGCACGCATTGGGGGAACTGTTGGGCGAGGCGCAGCACCTTCCCCGCTCGCTGCGTACGGCCCTGATGCACGCCTGCTTGGCGCATCGCCCGGTCTATTCCGTGGCCGAGTTGGCGGCGAGCGTGCACTGCGACCGCACCACGTTGTGCCTGCAGTGGCGCAAGACGGCGGGTCCGGGCCCCAGCCTGCGGCTGGTGGATTTCCTCGGGCTGGTGCTGCTGCTGCACGCGAGCCGCCGCAGGTTGGCTGGGCGCCGCACCGCCGAGGTAGCGGTCGAACTGGGTGTCCACGAGCATACGCTCCGTCGTTTGACCAAGCGACTCGTGCACAGGGCTGGTTACACCCCGGCGGAGGAGGGGAGACTGATTACGGCGCGACTGCACGTGTTCGCCCGCACCCACCTCCTGCGGACGGACTGCGAGTCGTCAGTCGCGCACGGGGTGGAGCAGACAAGCACTGACACGGAGCTCGCCGACGCGCGTGGCAGGGTGTACGAAGAAGAGCTGGGGATCGTCGCCAGAGCGTGAGCGGGCCGGTTCGAGCCCCATCCAACGCGTTCAACTCTGAACCGCGCGGTCGTCAGCGGCCTGAGCCATCCATCGGGGTGCGACCGAGGAGGCCTGTATTCCCCCATGGGCCGCTTCTCGTTCCCCGTTCCATGAAGTCGCCAACCTTAGCTGACGCACGAATCAGGACACGATTCGACGAATTGCTCTAGTCATGCGTCGAAATGCGGTGGGGTAGAGGGCCACGCCATCGGATATTGTGAGCCGCTGCAGCTCTAAAGCCTTTGCAGTTACCGCATCCCCCTCCCCGCCGTTGAGGCAAAGCTCATGATCGGCACTCCCGACATCATGCGGCAGTCGCCGCTGGACGCGTCGCCCTGCAAGCCCAAGCAGTTGGTCCAGATCCCGCCGTTGCCGACCGGGAGGCGCCAGTTCGTTCCCTCGCGCTACAACACCCGCACCACTTCGCCCGACGGCCGCCTGGTGATGTGGAATACCTTCTCGGGGAAGATCACTGTATTCGAGCCGGAACAGGTCGAGACGGTGGAACGGCTCCTGGTCCAGCAGGGGATCACGGCGAAGCTGGAGGGCATGGTGGAGTACCTGCACAAGCGCGGCTACCTCGTGAGCAGGGGCACCAACGAGCGCCAGCGCCTGCAGTTCGCTTTCGGGAAACAGCAGTACCGTACCGACATCCTGTCGCTGATTCTGATGACCAGCGAGGACTGCAACTTCCGCTGCGTGTACTGCTACGAGGACTTCGCCCGCGGCACCATGACGCCGGAGACACGCGAGGCCGTCAAGGCGCTGGTGCGGAAGCGCGCTCCGCGGCTGAAGGAACTCTCCGTCAGCTATTTCGGCGGCGAGCCGCTGTACGGAATGGAGGCGGTGGAGGACCTGGCTCCCTTCCTCCAGGAGACGGCGCGTGAGAACGGGCTGGGTTTCGGGTGCCACATGACCACCAACGGGTACCTGCTGACCCCTGAGACCGCCGGCAAGCTGCTGGGGTGGGGGATCCGCGACTTCCAGATCACCCTGGACGGGCCCGCGCAGTACCACAACAAGAAGCGGGTGGGCCGCGACGGGAGCGGCACCTTCGACACCATCTTCGCCAACCTGCAGGCGCTCAAGGCCCGCCCGGATCAGTTCCGCGTGACGCTGCGCGTGAACTACGACCGGGAAAACGCCCCCGCACTCCCCGAGTTCGTGCGGATGATCGGGGAGGAGTTCGGCGGCGACCCGCGCTACCACCTGTCTTTCCACGCGGTGGGGAAGTGGGGCGGCGACAATGATCAGAACCTCTCCACCTGCGGGCTCGACGAGGAGAAGAAGGTCCGCGGCGAGATGAACCGCACGGCCATCGAGCAGGGCTTCGAGACGCGCGGGATCGGGTCGATGTCGCGCCCGGGCAACGGCGTCTGCTATGCCGCCCGCCCCTACAACTTCCTGATCGGCGCCACAGGGAAGGTGATGAAGTGCACGGTGGCGCTCGACAAGAAGGACTACAACGTGGTGGGCCAGCTCACGCCGGACGGCGAGCTGAACCTGGACCTGGACAAGATGAGCCTATGGACGGAGCCGGCGTTCGAGAACGACAGCGGCTGCGCCAAGTGCTACATGGTGCCGGTCTGCCAGGGAATGCACTGTCCGATGGAGCGCATCGAGAGCGGCAACCGCCCCTGCCCGCCCATCAAGCGCGCGCTGCACACGGCGCTCCTGGAGACGTACGAAGCCGGAAAGCAGCGCATTCACCCCACCCGGGTGCTCAAGGACGGCACTCGGGTGGACCCCAACATCCCCGCCGCCGTCTAGCGCGCGGTGCGGCCGACTGGAAGATGGCGGTGACCGCCGTGACTGCCGCTCCCCCCCAGGGTCGCGCGGAGGGGCAGGACATGCTCCGACGGCGGGTGGCCCGCTACCTGGGCGAGCTGTGCGGCGAGCCCGACGAGGTGCACACCGCCATCCAGCGGCTGAATGGTGAGGGGCTGGTCCCCTTCGGCTATCAGGCGTGCCTGCTGAACCTTACGTCGCTCTTCGGCGAGAGGTGGCCGGCGGAGCAGGTGCGCAGCGTGGCGGCGCAGTGCGCGCGCAACCGGCTATGGCGCGGGTGGCAGCACAACATGCGCTACCACGACGCCGCGCTGCGCCGCATCGGCGCGGGGAACGGTGATGCGGGCCCGGGAGGAAATGGTCCGGTGCTGAGAGGGTGGGACGAGGCGCCGCTGGAGGCGCTGCGTGCGGACGGGCGCGGGGTGCTGGTGTGCGGCTTCCACTTCGGCTCGTACCGCTTCGTCCCCACCGACCTCTGTCACCTGGGTCTCCCGCTCACCTTCGCGGTGGACACCCGCACCGTGGAGGAGAACCGCCGCGGCGGGAACGGGGCGTCCGGTCTGCACGGGCTGAAGGTGGCGCGGATCGACGACCCCGCCGGGCTGGTCACCCTGGTGCGCGCTCTGCGCGGCGGGGGCGCGGCCTACCTGAACGTGGACGGCAACCGCGGCTGGGGAGGAGGCGAGGCGGTGCTCTCGCATTGCGCGGTGCGCTTCCTAGGGATGGAACTGCGGGTGATGACCGGTGCAGCGCGCCTGGCCGCCGCCAACGGCGCGGCGATCCTCCCCGTGGCCGCACTCCCCGACGGGCCGCACCCGGGGCGGGTGGCGTGCGGCGTCCCGATCCTCCCCCCGCCCCCTGGCGAAGACGCGGCCGAGCACGTCCACCGCACCATGCAGGCGCTGTACGACTTCTTCGCGGAGCACGTGGCGGGGGACCCGGCCGAGTGGCAGGACGTCCGCTTCCTGCACCGCTGGCGGCTGGCCGGGGTGGCGCCGCCCGTGGAAGGTCCGCCGGACCCGGTGGCCGTGGAGCGCCGGCTCGGCTCGGGTGCCGCCTTCCGCCTGGACGTGGGCCGCTGCGTGCGGCTTGACGGCCGGGCAGGGGCGGCGCTGGTGGACGCGCGGACGCTGCGTGCCTTCCCGCTCCCTCCGGAGGCGGCGGAGCTCCTCCGCCCCCTCGAGACGGAGCGGGGGCTCGACCGGGCCGCCGTCGAAGACCTTCCGGCCGGGGAGCGCGGCCCCACGCTCGACGTGCTGGCGCGACTGCAGGCCCACGGGCTCCTCCGTGAGAGCGACTGAAGCAGGGCCTTCAATGCAACAGGACGAAGTTCGTCCTTGCACCCTTTGCAGTCCCGGTCTCGGCAATCCACCATCCCACCCATCAACCTCGGAGTGACACAATGGACCAGAAGCTGACTGCGGAGTTCTCGATCCTGGAACTCGAGGACCGCCTCGAGTTCGCCGAGCTCTGCGACGACAACTGCGGCTGCACCACCGGCGGGACCAACACCACCTGCAGCCCCTCCGGCCCCACGACCAACGCCTATTGCACCAGCGGCGGCGGCGGCGGCGGCAGCCTCGAACCCAGCGCCGGCCTCAGCGCGACCCAGATCTAAGACCGATGCCTGGGAGCCGACACGCTACGCTCCCGGTGCGACTCCGTGGCCGATGCGTGGCACCGCCGAGACCGGACGCCGCGCATCCGCCCCGGACCGCGAACCCGCCCGGTGGGCGCCCCCGCAGGCGCTCTCCTCTCGCTGCGTGAGGGTTCTTCCGTGGAAGCCGCTCACCCGGCACCACGGCATCTCGACGGAAGGATGCCGGACATTCAGGGAAGGACGATGAGCTCGACTCTCCTCCGCTTCAACACCGCGATCCAGACCTGCCCGTTCGATGGCGCGGGCGTGGAGCCGCAGACGCTGTGCGAGGTGCCGCGCGTGGATGGCTCCGCGGCGCGCTTCGTGGTCCCCACCCGGCTGGCGGCGTTGCTGCGCGAGTTCGATGGCACGCGCGCGACCGACGAGGTGGCGCGAGCCGCTGAGGCGCGCGGCGGCCTCTCTGCGGCGGACGTCCACAAGCTGGTGGACGGCTTTCTGGTCCCCCGCGGCATCCTGGCGCCGGTGGGCGCGGAGGCGGCGCCGCTCCCCGCAAAGAAGGCAGATCGGCTGTCGTATCTGACGCTCCGGATGCGGCTCCTCCCGCCGTCGGTGGTCACCCCGCTGGCCCGTTTGGTTGGGTGGACGTTCTCGCGTCCGGCGTTCGCCGCCGGCCTGGTGCTGATCGCCGCCGCGCACCTCCTCTTTTGGCTGAAGCTGGCGCCGGAGCACGGGCTGGGGTTCCAGCAGGTGCGGGGGCCGCGCTTCGGGGCCATCCTGGGGTTGATGGTGGCCAGCACCTTCCTGCACGAGCTGGGGCACGCGGCGGCGGCGGCGTGGCTCGGGTGCCGCCGGCTGGAGATCGGGTGGGGGATGTACTACTACATGACCGTCCTCTACACCGACCTCTCCGAGGCCTGGCGGCTGCCCCGGAAGCAGCGCGCGCTGATCGACGTGGGGGGCATCTACTTCCAGGCACTCTTCGCCGCGGCGCTCCTGGGCGTCTTCGCGTCCACGGGGTCGGCGGTGCCGCTGTACGTGTTCCTGGCCACCGACCTGGCCATCGCCAGTTCGCTGAACCCGTTCTTCAAGATGGACGGGTACTGGCTGATGTCGGACGTGCTGGGCATTCCCAACCTGCACGCGCGCACCGCGGGGCTCCCCCGCTGGGTCTTCCTCCGCCTCTTCGGGCGCGGGCGGGTGCGGCCGGAGCCGCTCCCCCTCTCGCGCGGGGCGCTCGCCGTGCTGCTCGCGTACTCGGGGGTGGGGCTCGCCTTTTTCGTCTTCACCTTCCACTTCGTCTTCCAGCGGCTGCTGATGGCGGTGGCGGTCACCTATCCGGCGGCGCTGCGCGGGGTGTGGACGGCGCTGGGACCCTTCCACTTGGTGGCTCTGGGCTCAGCGCTACTGTCGGTGTCGTGGCGAACGCTGGTGCTGATCGGTACCGTCAAGTTCACCTATCACTTCGTCGTTCGCCTGGGATCCATGCTCCTCGGTCTGGCCCGCGCCGCGCGCGCCGTCTGGCGCGAGGTGCGGCCGCGCCAGGCGCAGGCCTCACAACGGGCAGGATAGGTCCTGAGGTCCGGGCGAGTCCCGGCGGCGGGACACTTCGGATTGGGGACGAACGAGGCCAGTATTTACCGGGATTCCCGCATCACGCTCGCATGTAGCAGTAGCCGCCAATGGAATTCCTGACCCACGACCTGCGTTTCGCGGTCCGCGCGCTCTTCCGCACCCGCGGCTTCCTGCTGCTGGCGGTGGGCGCAATCGCCTTAGGCGTGGGGGCGAACACCACGATCTTCAGCGTGCTGAACCCGCTGGTGCTGAAGCCGCTCCCCTTCCCGGAACCGGACCGGCTGCTGTACCTGGACGAGCAGACACCGGAGCGGGGGACGGTGGACTGGATGTCGACCTCGTACCCGGATTTCGCCGACTGGCGGGCGCAGAGCCGCTCGTTCTCCGCGATGGCCGCCTTCCGCGACGCCGCCTTCGACCTCTCCGGCGGCGGCGAGGCCGAGCGTGCGTCCGGGGCGGTGGTGAGCGAGGATCTCTTCCGGGTACTCGGCGTCACCCCCCTCCTGGGCCGCGGCTTCGCCGTCGGCGAGGGAGCGCCGAGCGCTCCGGCGGTGGTGGTGCTGGGCCACGCGCTGTGGACGCGCTGGTACGGGGGCGATCGCGCAGCGGTGGGGAAGACGCTGAGGATCGACGGCACCGAGCACACGATCGTGGGCGTGATGCCGGTGGGCTTTCGCTTCCCCGAGTATGCCGAGCTCTGGGTGCCGCTCCGGGCCGACTCCGCGCACCGCCGCCGCGGCGAGCGCACCCTGGCCGCAGTCGGCCGGCTGGCGCCCGGGGCGGAGCTGGAGGGCGCGGCGGGCGAGATCGCCATCATCAACTGGCGCCTGGCCGAGGCACACCCGGAGAGCAACGACGGGGTTACCGTCGCGGTAAGGCCGCTGCACGAGGCGCTACGCGGCGAGACCGGCCACGCCGCGCTCCTCTTCCAGGGGCTTACCCTGGTGGTAATGGCGATCGCCTGGGCCAACGTGGCCAATCTCCTCCTGGCCCGCTCGGTGGAACGCCGCAAGGAGATGGCGGTGCGCAGCGCGCTCGGAGCTTCCCGCGGGCGAATTGTTCGGCAGCTCGTGGCCGAGGGGGCGGTGCTGGCCGGACTGGGCGGTGCCGCCGGGGTGCTCATGGGGCTCGCCGGACGCAGCCTTCTTGTGGCGGCCATTCCCATCCAGCTCCCCTTCTGGGTGGACTTCTCCCTCGACTGGCGAGTGTTGGTTTTCGCGGCGGGGCTCTCTCTGGCCGGCGTCGTCTTCTTCGCTTTGGCGCCCGCGCTGCAGTTGCGGCGGGTGGAGCTACAGGAGGTGCTGAAAGCCGGCGGGCGCGGCACCACCGACGCGCACGCCGGCCGGATGCAGGGTACGCTGGTGGTGGTCGAGACGGCGCTGGTGCTGGTGCTGCTGGTGGGCGCCGGGATGCTGGCGAAGAGCCTGGTGGCACTGCGGGCCGTGGACCCCGGCTTCCGCGCGGAGGGGGTGGCCACCGCGCGCCTGGCGCTCTCGCTGCGGCGCTATCCGGCGTCGGCGCAGCAGCAGGCGCTGTGGGACGAGCTGATCGCCCGCGTCTCGGCGCTCCCCGGGGTGGAGGGTGCCGCTGCGGTGGGCGTCCTCCCGCTGGGCGGTGGGGGCCGGGGGAGCGAGGTCGCCGTCGAGGGCCGCGTCGCGGCCGCGGGCGAGGAGGCTCCGTTCGCCCTCTCCAATCCGGTGAGCCGCGGCTATTTCCGGGTGATGCGCATCCCGCTGCGCGCCGGTCGTGCCTTCGACGGGAGCGAGCGCGCCGACGCGGTGCCGGTGGTGGTGGTCAACGAGACGATGGCACGGCTCTGGTGGCCAGGGGAGAGCGCCGTGGGGAAGCGGGTGCGGCTGGGCCGCGCCGCCGGCCCCTGGCGCGAGGTGGTGGGGGTGGTGGGCGACGTGAAGGACACGCGGGTGGCCCTCCCCCCCTGGCCCACCGTGTACGTCCCGCTCGCGCAGGCGGCGCTTCCGTTTGGGCGACTGGTGGTTCGCACCCGTGCCGGGAATCCCGCCGACGTGATCCCGGGCGTGCGCGGGGAGCTCCGTCGCATCGATCCGGAGCTCCCGGTGGATCAGGCCGGGACGCTCCACGAGGTGGCGCGCCGCTCGATGTGGCTCCCGCGTCTGTACGCTTGGCTGGCCGGTGTCTTCGCGGTCATCGCGTTGGGACTCTCCTCGCTGGGGATCTACGGCATCCTCTCGTACACGGTGCGGCAGCGCACGCAGGAGATCGGCATCCGCGCGGCGCTGGGCGCCTCGCCGCGCGCGGTGACGGCGCTGTTCGTCGCGCGCGGGGCGCGGCTGGCCGGGATGGCGGTGGTGCTGGGGCTCCCCGCGTCGTGGGTGCTCACCCGGCTGCTGCGCTCGCTCCTGTACGGAGTGGGTGGCTCGGACCTGGTGGTGTTCGCCGCGGGCCCGGTGGTGATGTTCGCCGTGGCGCTGACCGCCGCATTCATCCCCGCCCGTGCGGCCACCCGCGTGGAGCCCTCCGTCGCACTTCGCCATGACTGAACCAGCGAGCGGCGGGTGATCCGTCGCCCACCGGACCTACGCCCGTTCCGTCAAGGTCGTGGTGAAGAAACGTCGATCTCAGGCGACGCCACGGCACCGCGACCTGATCCGCATCCACTTCCAACGACCGACAGAAGGCGCAGACGATGAGCGACGACCACAGGGAAGCGATCCGCGAGGCCATCGCCGCCGAGCTGAGGGTGGAGGTGGAGGTGCTGCACGACGGCGCCACGGTCTCTTCCGTGGGACTGGACTCGCTGGCGCTGGCGCAGTCGGTGGTGGCGGTGGAGCAGGCGCTGCACGGCGAGGTGGATACCGAGGCGCTCTCCACCCGCCTGGCGCCCGAAATGACCATGGCCGCGCTGATCGCGGCCATCGGCGACTCGCTGGTGCCCGCGCCCACGGGGAGCCCGGCCGCGTGATCATCCCCACCTGCCCCGCCCGGTCGGCCGCCGCCACGTTCGTGCGCGACCACGTGGCGCTCCGCGTGGAGGCGTGGGAGCGGGAGCGCGCCGCGCCGTTTGCGGAGGTGCGGGCGCTGGGGCGCGCAGGGCTCCTTCCGGCGGCGGAGGACGCCGCCGGCCGGCTGGAACTGGCGGACGCGCTGGGCCGCGCCGGCTCCCTGGGGACCGCGGCCACGCTGCTGCATGCAGTCGGCGCGCCGCTCCTCCTGCTGGATCGCCATGCAGGGCCCGCCGTGCAGGCGCGTGTCCTGACGCCGATGCTCGCGGGGGAGGCGGTCGGCTGCGTCGCGTGGGCGCGTGAAGGCGACGGGGTGCGGGCGCAGCGCCTGGGGGAATCGGGCGGGCTGCGGCTGGACGGCGTCCTGGGCGCAGTGCTGAACGCGCCCGGCGCGGACTGGGTCATCGTTCCCCTGGAACTGGTCCCCGGCGCCGGGACGGGGGCGCTGGCCGTGGTCTCGCTGGCGGACCCCGGCGTCTCCATCGTGCCGCGTGGCGCGGTGGGGCTGCACGCCGCCGCCCTGGGGGAGGTGCGGCTGGACGGGTGTCTCGTCGATCCCGCCCAGCGAGTCTTCGCCGCTGGAGCGCCGGGGATCGCCGGGGCGCTTGCGGAGGAGCGGCTTCTGCTCGCGACGGCGGTCGTCGCCGCGGCGGAGGAGGTGCTGCGGCGCACGCTGGCCTTCGCGGGGACGCGCGCCTTCGGCCCCGGACGGGTGCTGGGCGATCAGCAGGCCGTCCGCCACCGCCTGGCGGACCTGATGGCCGACCTGGAGATCGCCGCCGCCTTTGCGGGTGAGGCAGCCGATGCGTGCCTCCGCGACGCCCTCGCTCCCCCGCGCGCGGCGGCGCTGATGCTGGTCACGGTGGACGCCGCGCTGCGGGTCGCCGAGGGATGCATGCAGCTGATGGGCGCCCGCGGCTTCATGGCCGACCACCCGGCCTCGCACCTGTACCGCGACCTGCTGAGCGTGGGGCTGCTCGCCGCCGGCGACCCAGGCGCCCTGGAGCGCGCCGCCGCCGAGGACCTGCGCGCTGTGTCCGCGCCCCCGGCGCACCACTTCGAATCTGCCTTCGGCGTGCCCGCATGACCGACCTCCTCTCCCTTCCAGCCGCCGAGTCGGCGGACGCCGCGCGCGACCCGGCCGGGCTCCGGAGCGCCCCGGGCACGGACGCGCCGTACGCATGGAGTGAGGGTCACCGCGCCTTCCGCGTCCGGGTCGGACGACTGGTGCGCGAGGCCGTCCTCCCGCACCTGGACGGGTGGGAGCGCGAGGGGCGCCTCCCCCGCGAGCTCTTTCGCGCCGCCGGAGGCGCCGGAATCCTGGGGGTGACGGTTCCGCCCGAGATGGGCGGCGCCGGGCTGGACTATTCCTACGCCGTGGCCTTGGCCGAGGAGCTCATGCGTCACCGTGCCACGAGCGCGGCGGTGAGCCTGATGGTGCAGTCCAACACCCTCTGCCCACTCCTGGCCCTGTTCGGCTCGGCTGAGGTGCGGCGCGAGTGGCTGGCGCCGCTGGCTGCGGGCGAGGCGATCGGCGCGCTGGGCGCGACCGAGCCGGCCGGCGGCTCTGCGCTCCCCCACACCGTCTCGTGCACGGCCGTCCGCGAGGGTACCGAGTGGGTGGTCACGGGCGAGAAGATGTTCATCACCAACGCCCCCATCGCCGACGTGGTCCTCGTCCTGGCGCGCACCTCGCCCGGCGCGGGTCCGCTCACCATGTCGCTGATCGCGGTCCCCACCGACGCACCGGGATTCGAGACGGTGGCCTGGCACTGCAAGCTGGGGCTGGAGGCGTCGCCCACCGGGCACGTGCGGCTCGACCGCTGCCGCGTCCCCGCGCGCCTCACGGTGGGCCGCGCCGGGCACGGCTATCCGCAGATGGCCCACGTCCTCTGCCATGAGCGGCTGCTGATCGCCGTCGGCTCGCTCGCGCTCGCCGGCTCGGTGCTGGAGGAGACGGCGGCGACGTCCGCCCCGGCGGCCGCGGCCCCGCTGGCACGGATGCACGCCTGGCTGCAGGGCGCGCGCGCCTTCGCCTACCGCGCCGCGGGCGAGGTGGGCGCCGGGCGCACCGACGCGGCCGCGGCCTCGATGGCCAAGTTCGCCCTCTGCGAGCTGGCGCAGCGCGTGGTGGACGACTGCGTCCGCCTGCGCGGTCCCGCGGCGGCGTGGGAAGACGCGGGGCTGGAGCGTGTGATCCGCGAGGTGCGCGTCCTCAGCGTGTTCGCGGGGACCTCGGAGACCATGCGCGAGCTGTACGGGAGCCGGCTCGCGGCGCTGATGCGGCGGGCTGCCCTCGAGGGAGGGGAAGGATGACGTTCGACCTGGAGCGCGGCGTTCCGGAGGCGGTCCGCGAACATGCCCGCAACCCCGATCACCTGGCGCTCGTCACCCCCGGCGCCGCCGAGGAGCGCCATACCTACGCGTCGCTCTGGGCTCGGAGCGCGACGGTGGCCGCCGCCCTGCGCGCGCGCGGCGTGGAGCGTGGCGCCCGCGTGGCGCTGGCGATGTCGTCGCGGTGGGAGACGGTGGTCACCCTGATCGCCGTCCAGCGCCTGGGCGCGACCCTCGTCCCTGTGCAGGACGTGGCCGCCCCTGTTCCGGGTGATGCGAAGAGCGATGCCGTGCGCGCCGCCCTCCGCGCCGGACGCGCCCGCTGGTGCCTGGTGGCCGAACCCAGCCTCGCCGCGTTCGCCTCCGCGCTTTCGGCAGCGGAGATCCCCGTGCGCGTGCTCGCGGTCGAGCCGCTGCTCGCCGCCGGGTCGCCGGTCGATGGCTTCGTGGACGCCGAGCGCCGCGCGGACGACCTCCTCCTCATCCAGTTCTCTTCCGGGAGCACGGCGCAGCCCAAGGGCGTGTGCCTCACGCGCGGGAACGTGAACGCGCATCTGGCTGCCGTCACCGAGCGGCTGGGCGGCGGCGCGCACGACGTGACGGTGAGCTGGCTTCCGCTCTACCACGATATGGGACTGGTCGGCGCGCTCCTGGGCTCGCTCTGGTCGGGGGGCATGCTGGTGCTGCTGCGCCCCGCGGACTTCGTCCGCAACCCGCTGTGCTGGCTGGAGACGGTCGCGCGCTACCGCGGCACCATCACCATGGGGCCCCAGTTCGGCTACTCGCTCTGCCTGGCGCGCAGCCAGCGCCCTGCGGCGTGGGAGCGGCTGCGCCAGCACGACCTGTCGTCGCTGCGGCTGGCGCTGAACGGGAGCGAGACGGTTCACGCCGAGAGCTCGCGCCACTTTGAGGAGCGTTTCGCTGCGCTCGGCCTGCGCCCGGGCGTCCTCCAGCCCGCCTACGGCCTGGCTGAGAACTGCGTCGCAGTCACCCTCCGCACGCCGGGGACTGAAGTGCCGGTCCGCCGCTTGAGCCGGAGCGCCCTGGCGCGCGGCGAGGTGCGCGTCCTGGGCAACGGGGAGGGCGACGCGGTCGACGCGCAGGCGACGGTGGGAAACGGCCGCTCCGTGCGAGGGACGAGGATCTCAATCCGCGACGACGACGGGCGAGACCTCCCTGCGGGGCGCGTGGGACAGATCCACATCGCCGGCATCAGCGCCACCACCGCCTTCTGCGGAGCGGACGGCGAGATGCGCCCCGTGGCGGTCGAAGGCTGGGTGCCCACGGGCGACGTGGGCGTGGTGCTGGATGGGGAACTGCACGTGATCGGCCGCATCAAGGAGATTCTCAAGTACGGCGGCCGCACCTTCGTCCCCTCCGACATTGAGGCGGCGCTCGCAGCACGGCTGCGCGACGACCTGGGCGGGGTGGCCGCTTTCGGCGTGTACGATGCCACGGCCGGGGGCGAGCAGCTGGTGGTGGTCGCCGAGCCACCCCGGGCGCTCAAGGACGGCGGACACCAGGCGCTTCCCGAGCGCATCCGCCTCTGCGTGCTGCAGGAGTTCCAGCTCCCCGTGCGCGATGTGGTGCTGGTGCTCCCGCGCTCCATCCCCCGCACCTCCAGCGGGAAGATCCAGCGCGTGCGGCTGCGGAGCCTCTACATGGACGGCGCGTTGGCGATTCCTGAACGGCTGCTTCACGTGGAGACGCGGAGTGCATGAAGGGTCGAGGCTCGTCTCCCGACCCGGTGGGCCGCGATCGCGAGCGTGGCCAGGCGATTCTACTTCGTGATCTTATTTGCGTCTGTGTGTGAGTCTATCCTCTTGCCGGATGTATCCCGATGAGTGCCGCACTGGCCGCCCCAACCCTCGCTCCGCCCCTGACGCCGAACTCGCACGCGGCGGCGCTTCCCGGGGTGCGCCTGCTCACGGTCAACGAGCAGCCCGCGCGGCGCCCGCTGGGAGCGTGGGCCGAGGATCTCTCCGGGAGCTTGGCCACCGCACTCGCCGAGCCCGACGTGATAGGCCGGGCGCGGACAGTCACCGGGTGCGGGAACAACGCCTCGCTCATCCTCGCGCATGCCGGCCGGCTTGACGATGCCGAGCGCGTCGTGCGCGCGCAGGTCGCCTGGCTGCAGGCGGGCGCCGACCGCACGGGGGAGGGAGCGCTCCTGGCGCTGGCGCTGCAGCCCTGGATAAACCTGGGCCGCCTGCACGCCCTGCGCGGCCACGCCGCCGCCGCACTACGCCACTATGCCGAGGTGCGCGCCTGCCGGATGGATGCGCCCGTGTCGCTCGCCGGACGCGCCATCATCCCCGCGCACTGGAAGGCCGCAGGGTGGGAACCCGCCGGGCTGGAGCGCTTCGCCCGCACCGCGTGGGCAATCGACGGGCTCCGCGTCCTTCTCGCCGCCGGCCGCTGGGCCGAGGTGCGGGAGATGGCGGACGGCGACGCGGAGCGCGGCGCGGGCGGCGCCGCGGCCTTCCTGCGCGAGGCGCGCTGGATCGCCCTCGGGCGCGAGGGGCGAGTGGACGTCGCCCTGGCGCAGGTGGAGCCTGCCGTGCGCGCGGGGAGCGTCTGGGACCGCATGGTGGCGCACGTGCGCCGTGCCGAACTCCTTCTGCTGGCCGGCGACGAGACGAGTGCGGCCGGCACGCTGGGTGAACTGGTGGCCGTCTTCGGGCGGATGGGCGGGCTGGAGGGGCTGCAGCTCCCCGCGCTCCTGATCGTGCAGGCGCTGGCGGCGCTCGCGGTTCTTCACGTTCCCTCGGCCGCCGCGCGCACCCTTGCCGGGCGCGTGGCCGCGGGCGCGCGCCGCCTGGACGACGAGGTGATGGAGATTGAGATTCTGCGCCTCCTGGCGGCCAGCGACCGTCCCGCCGAGCGCGCACGCCGCGCGGACGAGCTCCGCCGCCGGACGGATGCCACTGGCTACGCGCGCCTGCGCCCGCGCGACCGTCCACCCGCCCCCTCGGCCGCCGTCGACGCGCTCCTGGAGCGTATCCTCGCCGCCCTTCGGACGGACTGAGACGGACGCGCCCGTTGGTATGTCGGATCGTCGGCGCGCGTCGAGAGGGCAGGGTCCCATCCGGCAGCACCCATCCGATCCAGCACCGGCCACATCAACCAGGCTCCCGCAGTTGCACCATTTCAGCGACATGAAGCGCCCGTTCCTCCTCGCCGCGGCTGTCCTCGCCGCGGCCGCCCTCGCCGCCCGGGTCATCGCGCAGGCTCCGCCTCCGGCCAACGCCGTGCTGGAGGCCATCCGCCGCGAGGGGACGGAGGACTCACAGCTGGAGCCGCTGGCGCAGGCGCTCCTCGACTCCATCGGTCCGCGCCTCACCGGCTCGCCCGGAGCCGCGGCGGCGCACGTGTGGGCCGTCGCCCAGTACCGCGCCTGGGGGATCGAGGCGCGGAGCGAGAAGTACGGGACCTGGACCGGCTGGCGCCGCGGGATCACCCACGTGGACCTGCGGGAGCCTCGCGTCCGCTCGTTGGAAGGCACCCTGCTGGCGTGGAGCCCAGGCACCGGGGGACCGCTGGAGGGCGAGGCAGTCGTCCTCCCCGCCGCCGCGTCGCGCGCAGAATTCGAGGCGTGGCTGGCGACCGCAAAAGGGAAGTGGGTGCTCGTCTCCGCCCCGCAGCGCACCTGCCGGCCGCCCGAGACCTGGGAGCGGTGGGCCACGCCCGAGGGGCTGGAGCGGATGCGGCGCGAGCGCGCCGACATTGACGCCGCCTGGGCTCGCCGCGTGGCCATGAGCGGCGCGGACGCTCGCTGGCTGCCGGTGCGGCTGGAAGAAGCCGGGGTGCTGGGGGTCCTCTCCGCCCCGCGCTCCGGGGGGTGGGGCGCTCACCCGGTGCTCAACGCGTGGACGCTGCGCGCTCCCATGCTCGGCCTGGGGTGCGAGGACTACGGCCTGGTCTTCCGCCTCGCCGAAAACCGCCAGGGCCCGGTGCTGCGCATCGACGCCGAAGGAAAGTTCGACGGCGATGTGGACGTCTTCAACACCCTCGCAGTGATCCCCGGGTCGGAGGAGCCCGAGGAGTACGTCGTCCTCTCCGCACACCTTGATTCGTGGGACGCCGCGTCCGGCGCGACCGACAACGGCGCCGGCACCGTGGCCGTGATGGAGGCCATGCGCATCCTGAAGGAACTCGTTCCGCGCCCGAAGCGGACGATCATGGCCGGGCACTGGAGCGGCGAGGAGCAGGGGCTGAACGGCTCGCTCGCTTTCGCCGACGACCACCCGGAGGTGGTGCGCGGGCTGCACGCGCTCTTCAACCTCGACCAGGGGACGGGGCGCGTCACCCGCGTCTCCATGCAAGGGCTCCCGGGCGCCGGCGCCCGCTTCGCCAGCTGGTTCTCGCGCGTCCCCACGGACCTCGGCGGTGGAGTGGAGGTAAGCGCACCGGGCGTGCGGGAGAACGGCGGGAGCGATCACGCGGCGTTTGTCTGTCGAGGCGCGCCCGCGTTCAATCTCGAGTCGCTGGAGTGGGACTACCGCGGCTACACCTGGCACACCGACCGCGACACGTACGACAAGCTGGTCTTCGACGACCTGCGGGCCAACGCTGTCCTGCTCGCCATGCTGGCGTACCTGGCTTCCGAAGATCCCGAGCCCCTTCCCCAGGCTTCTGAGCCCGGGCCCGGCGCCTGCCGCCAGCCCGCCCGCAGCATGGTGGAGTTCCTGGAGAACCTGCTGCACTAACGGCGGGCAGATCGAGCGCACTGGCCCGACGACGGTCCCGATGCGCCACAGGATAAGCGCGAGCATCGCCCGACTGGCCGACGATCCGGATCCATCGCGACAGCGCACTCCCCTTACCCCAGCCCGGAGCCGCAACCATGCAGTCACCGTCCCAACTCGCGCGCCGCATCCTCGCCGCCGCGGTGCTCCTGGCGCTCTTCGCGCCGCCGCTCCTGGCGCAGGACCCCATCGCCCGCGGGGTGCGCCTGTTCGAGCAGGGGCAGTACGCCGCCGCTCGCCGCGCCATTGAGCCATACGCGCAGAGCCATCCGCGCGACGCTCGCGCCGCCTACTACGTGGGGCTCACGCACCTCTCCGAGCGCGACGTCGACCGCGCAGTGGAGTGGCTGGAGCGGGCCGTGGTACTTGACGGCCGCAGCGCCGACCATCACCTGAACCTGGGAAACGCGTACGGACTGAAGGCCATGCGCGCCAGTGTCATCCGCCGCGCCCTCCTTGCCCGCAAGGCCAAAACCGAGTTCGAGGCCGCCGTGTCGCTGGCGCCCAACAGCGTCGAGGCGCGCTGGGGACTGATGCGCTTCTACATGCTCGCCCCTGGCGTGCTGGGGGGAGGCAGGGAGAGGGCTTTGGAACAGGCGGGCGAGATCCGACGGCGCAACGCGTACGCGGGCGTGTACGCCCACGCCGCCGTCTACCGCGAGCAGGACGACCTGGCGGCCGCGGCGCGCGAACTGGAGGCGGGCCTCCGCCACTTCCCCGACAGCGTCGGCCTGTACGTGGGGCTGGGGAACACCTACGAGCAGATGCAGCGCCTCGATGCGAGCGTGGGCGTTTTCGAGCGCCTGATGCAACGTCAGCCACAGGAGATGACCGCCTACTACCAGCTCGCGCGGCTCAGCGTGCTCACCGGGAACCAGATGGAACGCGGCGCGGTGCTGCTGCGGCGCTACCTGCGCCACACCCCCCGTGCTGGCGAGCCTCCCCTTTCCGCCGCACACTGGCGGCTAGGCATGATCTACGAGCGCGAGGGGAAGCTCGACCAAGCCCGTGCCTCATACCGCGCCGCGCTGACGCTCGACCCGGACTTCAAGCCCGCGCAGGAGTCGCTTGCGAAGCTGGGGAGTTGATCCGGCCGGGCCTAGCAACGGCGGTAAGTGTGCATCGGCGTTGTCCCACACCGCTGCCAGCACTTGAACCAGGAGCCGGTCGAGTTCACGCAGCTTCCGGAGCTCCTGCGCGAGGCGAAGCTCCAAGAGCTTCCGCGTCCTGAAGCAGGCGCTCCCGTTGCTCAGGTGTCAGGCCCAGCCGCAGAGTTGAGTCGAGGCCGAGGGCTGGCACGCCGCTGCGGCCTCGCGGACACGCTCGACCAGAGCGGACTCGTAGCCGTCCCGTCCAGCTCTCCGAGCAACTGTTCGACGCGGTAGAGATCCTGACGGTGGAGCAGTGGCAGAAGCTGCCCGAAGCGATCCGCGTTCCCGCACGTCAACTCGTCCCACCCAGAGCGCCCGCCGCCCCGGCCCGGATTCAGAATACACTTGAAGGTCGCTCTCCGCTTTCGCCTGCGTGGGCGGTGGCGTGGTCGTCGGAAAGCGCTTCCTGAGTTTCTATCCGGCACTTTCCGGCACTCACTTGCTTCGTCTTGTCCAGAGCGTATTTTCCGCTTGCTGAGTGGACGAGAACTGCAGCCGCGAGCGTAGCGTGAAGAAAGAAAAGAAACCGTCGAAACCGCAGGAGCCTGCGAAAGACGAAGAGTTTCGACAAATCCGCGAGGCGCTCAGGGAGGCCGTGGAGCGCACCTCCCTCCGCGGGGTGGCACGCGAACTGAGCATGTCCCCCACGGGTCTACGGGGACTGATCGACGGAGCTGCCCCATACGTGAAGACCCAGCAGAAGGTGCGAATCTGGTTGGCGTCCTACGACCGCGATGTGCACGGGGATCTTCCCACCAGCACGGTTGCGGGAGTCCTGCGCCGCCTGCTGTGGCGTGTCCCCGGGCAGTCCCGGAGCGGGGCAGAGGTACGTGTGCTCAACGGGTTCGAGGAGGCGTTCCGGTTCGGGGGCGTGGAGGTTCCCGCGTGGGTTGCAGAGATTCGTCAGGGCTTAATCGGAGGTACTGACGAAAAATAAGCGGTTCTCGCGAGCGGGCCTTCTCACAACGTCTCGCTGGAGGTACTGCTGCGAGCGCTTCTCCGACTGGGCGGTCTCGGCCCGAGCCCCGCGGACCGCCGTGTGGTTCGCCCAAGCGGCTGCCGCCGCGAGCCCCGCCGACGCGTCGGTCGCAATGCGGGTCGGCCAGCTCACCGCGGGGTTCGGCCGCCTCACCCTGGGTGAGGATTGGCTGCGCCGCGCCATCGCGCTTGGACGCCGCTCGGGAGATCGCTCCTTGCGGCTTCTTGCGGAAGTGCCTGGGCGGCTGCCCGGCTACTTGGGGCTGCGAAGAGTCACGTCCACACCTCCGCTCTTCTAGCGCCATGATCCTTTTTACATATCTTAGGGTGTCCGTCTGTACACTTTACGTGTGGGTGTTACGCCCAATCGTAACCACTCGGCCCTGAGACATCCCGTTGACAGCGAACGGCTCAAGCGCAACGCTCAGGAGGCCGCGGCGGTCCAGTCGTCGGCAAATCGTGCCGCCTATTCCAAGTTGGCGCCGCGATTTCGAGATCTTGGATGAATTGTGTTCTGAGCGGTTAGTTGCATTGGCGCTTTGGGAATCCTTGCGTGACGTCGCGCTATGGGCGCGCTCCGACCCTGGGGACCGCATTTACCTGTTCCACCCACCGCCCGCTGATCTTTGGTCGGACGCTGGTAAAGCGATTCCCGAAATTATGGAATCCCTGGAGCGATTCCGCGATTTAGTTCGCACCCCCGTTGATCTTGTGCGGGACGAGGTAGCCGAGGCATGCCGTCAGGTATACCAGTGGGCCGAAGATCGGGCATACCTGCAGACGGCTGCCCACTTTGCCGAAGCGGCAGCCCTGGTGAAGTCGAATGACGCTTCTCTTGCGAACTTAGCCGCTCGTACGTGCCGGCGTGCTGGTCTGCCCGCCCGTGCTGGCCCATGGTATGTTCGAGGCCGTGTCTTAGCAGTCCTAGCCAACGACTTCGGTGAGAAGTTTAGTGCGTTTGTTGGCTACGGATGGCTAATGTACAGCTTGGGACGGTATGATCGTGCACGTAGGATAATAGATAAGGCTGCTCGGGCAGCTTACAACGAGCGGCATATGCGAATGGCGGGTGAGGCGGAACATAACCTGCTCGCGATTTGTTCGGAATTAAAGCAATACAAGGCAGGCGAGCAATACGCACTTAACGCGCTTGATCATTATCCAATCCATCATCCGCTAGTGCCATTCTTGGTGCACGATGTAGCTTATCTCTTCGTAGCTTGTGCCTTTTATTCTCCCGCTCTCAATCTGCTTCAACAGGCGATCAAAACAATGCGGCGCCCTCAAGACCCGGTGCTCGCTTGGGGAACCATGGCGCAGGCGGCAGCGGGTGCGCATCGCACGGATTTGTATCACGAAGCGAGAGATACGGCCTTGGATCTGCTGGAAACGTATCCGGAATTCGCCCCTGCAACTCTGCGGAGTCTTGGATACGCGGCACAATTGGCAGAAGATTGGGATGTTGCCGAACACGTGGCAAGAAACGCTGCTGAGGTGGCACGCGCGCGCCGTATGTTTGAAGTAGAGCGAACTTCGCTAGAGCTATTAGATCGTGTGCGGATAAGGGAGCCGGGGGTGCCCGAAACGCCCCCCCCGGCTTTAAACCGCATTGAAACCATAACGCGGGCGTGCCGGATCAAACTCCGGTTGTGGAGCGGACCGAAGCGTGGACGCCCACCAGGTGAATCCCCACCGGCTTAGTGACCTGATCCGTACGATCCGCCGCGCATCCCGCCGGTGGTGTCAGGAGGCGGGGAACTACCGTCGAAAAGAGCGCTCGGCGTGGTTAGGGGTTCCGTCTTGGTCGGATGTTCCGAGCAAGCGGCGGTGGCTGCCACCACAACCATGGTGGTGAACAGAGTGCGCGCGGTTTTCATGGCGTCTACTCCTTGATGGGGTAAGAGGTTGTGCCGATTCCGGCAGTCCGCAGTCTAATAATACCGCTCTGGAAACGCCACGAACCCCGGCTTAAATCCAAAGAGGACACGTTCGCCGGTAAAATCTGGGAATATGCATGGTTATTATCGGGCCAGTACGCTTCGTCGACTGGTAACAAATTGTCCAGGGGTTGCCGACCATTAGCACGCGCAAGACGCGGGATCGTTTGGAGCGTGGGACCTATTGGAGGCGTCCCATTGCTCTTCCGGGCGAGCGGTCTTTTCTAGAATTCGTTCAGGAGCTCGCGTCGAGCGTTGATGGTCCGCTCGCTGCAGAGTTGTTCTTACGAGTACGCGGTGTTCGCCTTTGGGCTGATACTCCTCCCGATCGAAGAGACTACATCCGCGTTACCGTGCGGAAAGTGCACACCTACTCGAGTGCTACGCCTCGAGCCATCCGAAAAACACTTGCTACGCTCTATCAATTATTGCACTCTGAAGAATATGTGAGTGCCTTTGAAGCTGCCGATGCTTGCAGATTGATCGCTAAGTGGGCGGGGCGTAAGGGGCTAACGGTCACATCACTTCAATATGCAGAGGCATGTGCCGCTATCCTGCCGCAAAGTCCGAGAGCATTAAATTTTGCAGCTCGTACGAACCGGCTTCTGGGACAGCCCTCTCGCGCGGAAGTTTACTACGAGCGAGCAATCAACTTTGCGAGGCATAAATCCCAGTGGGCGCAGTATGTGCGAGGCAACCTCGGGCTTGGTACGATTCGGGCTGCTCAGGGTAAAGTGCAAGCGGCAATTGATTACTTTCACGCGGCCGCCAGAGCAGCAAAGTCGGAGAGTGGCGAGCGCTGGCTCGCTGCGCGGACCGCTCATGATCTCCTTCTGCTACAGGCCGACCTAGGATATTTCAATGAAGCTGCAGAGACGGCAATCGATTGCCTAGAGTGGTACGGTGTTCATAACCCGCGTTTCCCAGCTGTCGTTCACGATATTGGAATGCTATTTGTTCGCCAGGGCAGGTATGAAATAGCGCTGCCGTTGTTAGAGTTGGTGACGCGGGCGAATATCGCTCCCGTCGATCAGGCGCTTGGTTGGAGTACCTACGCGAGGGCCGTCGCTGGTGGCGGAGACAAAGCACGGTATATGGAAGCGATGGGTAAAGCGCTCGATTTCATCACGCGCTTTCCAGTACATGGAAGTGCCGTGTTTAACAACCTAGCATTTGGTGCACAGTCGCTAGGTCTGTGGGAACACGCGGAGATATATGCGCGTGAAGGCGCCGCACGGGCAGTGGCCGGTACCGCCGAAGCCAGAGATGCAACTAAGCTTTTGTCAGATTGTACTACGCGTACTGTTCCACAGTACGACTCAAGACCCCTAACCGGTTACCCGTGGGACCGGTTGTTCCAGCTTCTTGCGGACGTACCGCGACGAATGACAGCGTGGCGTGGTCCGACCTTTACCAAGCGCCATGAGGACGGACCGCCCCCCGACGTCGAGTTCTAGCTTCCGGATCCCATGCCGTAACCATTCCGACTCGCGGAATCAAATTGAGTTGTCTCAGATGTTCCTCCTGTAACACTTCCCGAACCCATTCCGTACCCTGAGTCAAACCGCGGCGCCTCATGAGGTGTCGCGGTTGGATTCGTTCCGCTGCACCCGAGGGCAGCTCCTGAGACTGCGATAATCGCGACGAGAATGCGTGTGGGCTTCATGGTCACCTCGGAGGTACGCGGCGAAGGCAGAATCGCGACGGGTGTGGCAGAAAGATACACTTGCGCTTCCGGTTCACGCCATATCGCAGGGCCGATCACAACTCCCCTTTTTTTGTTATCCCGCCCCAGTTCTCGAAAGTCCCTCTTCTTATCGCAAAATATTGCGGCTCCTTTTATGTCGTAGATCGGGACGAAGCCTTTGCCGTCATAGCGGGAGACTTTACGATCACCATTCCAGTGCGGATGTTTAACGCCACGAATGTGACGGTGTGCGTTCGACCCAGCAGCCTAATGGATTGGGGTTTTTAATTCAGGGCCTATACGTCGCCGCCGCCAAGTCCGAGACGTATCGAACTATCAGCTAATGTCCGACTCACGCGATCAGGAAAGTGCGCCACCGAGTGGCGCCGACCGGAACAACGGCTCACGGCGTGCCCGTAGGGGCGAGGCGTGGAAGCAGCTCCGGCCCGCGCACCGGAAGTCGAGCAAGCGCTGGTGTCTTCCTCCTGTGCTGTTTCGCGAGCCGGGCTCCATAGCGCAGATGGACGGCGTGGAGATCCTCGACGAGCTGCGCAGCGACTTGGGCATGCTGCTCTGGCAGATCAACCGCGACGTGTTGCTGTGGGCCGGCACCGAGCCCGAGGAGAGGCCTCGCCTGTTCACAGCCGGTGCGCTGAGCCGGCGCGAGCGGCAGGTGAAGCACGCCGGGCTGGCGGGGGAGGCTCTCGCCGCCGTCGAGCTGCTGACGGGTCTCCTGCGCAGCGACGTGGTCGAGGACGCCAGCCACGTCACCTACTGCTGCGAGCGCCTCTCCGACTGGGCGGTCTCGGCCCGGGTCCCGCAGACCGCCGTGTGGTTCGCCCAGGCGGCTGCCGCCGCGAGCCCCGCCGACGCGTCGGTCGCAATGCGGGTCGGCCAGCTCACCGCGGGGTTCGGCCGCCTCACCCTGGCTGAGGACTGGCTGCGCCGCGCGATCGCGCTTGGACGCCGCTCGGGAGACTGGGCCTCGTACGGAGATGCCTGGGTCGAGCTGGGGCGCGTGATGCTCTTGCGCGACCAGGTGGCGCGCGCGCGCACGTGCTTTCTCAAGGCCACCCGCGCCGCGCGGCGCCACAGTCTATGGGCCACGCGCGGTCAGGCGTACTACGGTCTCTTCAAGGCCGCTGTCGCGGCGGATGACCACGATGACGCCGAGCGGTACGCGCAGACCGCCCTCAGCGCCTTGGGCAAGCAGCATCCGGACATCCCCGCACTCCTGCACGATCTCGCCGAGTTGATGCTTCGCCGGGGCGACAACAGCCTCGCAGCGATGCACATCCTCCAGAACCTCCTCCCCACCAGGCGCCCGCACGGAGAACGAATCGAGACGCTGACGCTGCTAGTGAAGGCGGCCGGCGGCGCGGGGGAGCAGACCGTTCTCCAGCAGGCGTGGTTGGATGTCTTGGACGCCCTCCAGCGCCTTGGCGAAACGCCCGAGGCCGCACGGTACCTGCTGAAACTCGCGCGAGCCGCGGCCGACGTCACGGAGGTGCGCATGGCGCAGGAAAGTGCGCGGCGCGCCCTCGCGATCGCGACCCGCCGCGTGGAGCAGCCGTTGGCGGTCGAAGCCGCCGCGTTGCTCGAAGAATTCGGAGTTCCCGGGATTGCAGTCCCGACTCCGCGTCGCCTCCGCTCCCGCGTCATGAAATGAAACGTCGCCTCGCGCTACCCCTTACGCTCGTGGTGTTGCCGGTGACGCCGTCGTGCAATGACGTGCAGTCGGGAAATGACGTCGATGTGCAGCCGAGCCGAGGCCGGACGCCGTTCTGATGCCGCGCCCTCCCAGCGATACGCGCCGGGCGATCCCGCTCCCGCCGCGCGCGAACGCGCCGGACGAACCCGAGCCGCGCGAAGTGCGCGCCGCCCGGCTCCGTCCGCACGTCGCCCGCTGGGTGGAGCTGCTGGGGCCGGCGGCCGTCGCGGCCCGCACCGGGCTCGGCATGGCTGCGGTGAAGGCCTTCGTTCGCCGCCGCACGATCCCGCTCCCCGGCGCGCTCGACGCGTACGAGGAAATGCTGGAAGCCGACGACGATCCCTCCAGCGGATACGCCGATTGGCGTCCTACGGAGGTCAACATCGCGGCGCTCCCGCCGCCGCTCCGCAGGTACATCCACGAGCTCCAGGAGCGGGTGCGCGCGCTTACGGCGCACCAGGACGACACGCGGCGAGAGGAGCCCTGATGGGGGATCGTCGCGACGAAACGAAGGCGACGGCTCCCGAAGAGCCGAACGCTCCCCGGCGGGGGAACATCCTCACGATCCCGCCGGGCACCCACAACATCGGGCCGCGCGGTGCGGGATCGGATGGCGCCCGTCCTCCCCGACCGGCCCCGGAAATTACACGGCGGGCGTGACAGGGTCGTGGGGAGCCGAGACCGCTCCAATTTCCTCAGCTCGTTTCCAGGAGGGACGAATGTTCCGCATGAGAAGCGCACTACCGCTCTTCGCCATCGTGCTCGTGGTAGTCACTGCTTGCGAGCCTGAGTCGATCAGCGGGTCCAGCCCCTCTGCTGCGCCGACGGCAATGGTCCCCGTGCAATTGGACGCGGTGGCGCTCCCGAGTTCCACTTCCGATGCCTCGGTCCCCGCGAACCAGCTTTCACCCGCTTTCTCCGAGTTGCTTCGCAGCAGCCGTGCGTTGGCCGGAAGCCAGCCTGCATCTGGCCGCCAGCCGGTCTCCTCGGCGGACGTGCAGAATGCGGCCGCGCGTCTTGACCAGATCATGCTTCGGCTTGGGCAAGGTGCCGGTCAGCGTGAGCTGAGGCCGCTGATCGCCGCGCTCTCGACCGCGGCTACACAGCCCTGAAACCTCCAGCGCCACGCCCGCGAGTGCTGCATCCCGACGAAGTGCTCTACCTCGCCACCGGCGCCGGCGAGGCGTTCGCCACGTTGTTCGCTCGCCACCGGGAGTCGGTCCGGCGGGAGCTGGAGGCGGCGGGGCTCAGTCCCGACCAGGCAAGGTCCCAGGTGATCGTGGTGTTCCTTCGGCTCATGGATTCGCGGATCCGTGTGGACCGAACGCGGCCACTCGCGCAGTCGCTGCGCGACCTGGCGCGGAGCGTGGCTCGGCAAATCCAGGCCGGGTGCGGCGGTGAGGCTGCAGGAAGCCCGGCGGTGTGCGCGGCTCCACGCGCGATCTGCCTCGGCTCGTGACCGTGGCCGGATTGCCACTCACCCGCGATCCGGCTCGTGAGGCCGCCGTCGTCGCCGCGTACACGGCCTCTGAGGAAGAGACCTACAAGACCGTCGGTGAGCGCATCGGACTCTCACGCGAGCGCGTCCGGCAGCTCGTCGTCGCGTTCGAGCAGCGGACCGGATCGTCGGTACAGCGGGCGCCGGAGCGGCGATGCATCGCGCGAGCCTGCCGCTCGAAGCCGTCGCCCCCGACCCTGGCGCAGAAGATCGCCGCGCGGGTGCGGGTCGATCCGGAGACGGGGTGCTGGGAGTGGGGCGGGTCGTACCACCCTGCGCCTGGCGGCCAGGGATTTCCGAGATTCGAAGCACTGGGTGAACAGCTGGCGCGTCGTGTCTCGTACCGGCTGTGGTGCGGTCCGATTCCATCAGGCCGCGTCGTCACGACGACGTGCGGAAACGAGCGGTGCGTCAGCCCGTTCGACCTCGCGGCGCTGGACCCGTCGGCCGCGAGGCGCCTGGCCCGGGAGATGGGCAGGACGCGGAAGCACACGCCCCGGACCCACTGCCTGCGGGGCCATGAGTTCACCCCCGAGAACACCGCGTGGAACCCCGGGTGGGAGGTTCGAGATGGAGTGCGGGTCAGGATCCGCACACGGCTGTGCAAGACGTGCTTGCGGGAGCGAAACCGGTCCTATGCGCGCCTGAAGCCGGCCACATCGGGCCGCCCGCCCCTGCCGCCGGACCCCCACGAGGCGGAGGTCGAGCGGATCATCCGGCGTGCCACGAGGGCTTCACTGGCTGACCGCCTGCGGGTCCTGCAGCAGCAGCTCGAGCCGTGGGTGATCGGGGCGCCGCTTCCGGTGGCCGTCCGCGAACACGAGTCGTTCGCGGCTTACCAGGCGCGCGTGCCGCAGGACTCCACCTGGCTCTACACCTGGTGGATCGTCGGCCGCGTGCTGGCGGATCATCGGATCAAAGCCTTGATGGAGCGCTCGGCCCTAAATGGAGGAGGTCCACAATGAGCGGCGAAGCCGCGCAAACAGGGGATGATCGAAAGAAGCAACGACCATGTGATTGCCCCTGGTGCGGACGCGAGCCTGCTGCCGCGGATGGTGGTCCCGGCGAGAGCTGCAAACGGTGGCGGCAGCGATTCGATGCGAGCGCCACCCGGTACCGGGCCTCGAACGGTGGCTGATCCCACGCGCGACACGGATGCGGTAGCCCCGAGAGTTCCGACCGTGGATCTTCGGGTTTTCGTGGAGTCGCGGGTCGAAGCGCTGGGTCTACGCGCCGCCGCCCGCACGGTGGGAGTGAGCCCGGATACGCTGAGGCAGCTCATCCAGGGTGAGGTACGAGCGCCTCAGGCCGAAACCCGGCGCAAGCTCGAGACCTGGTTCTGGCATGTGTGCGCGAACGACCCGGCGGCGTCCGACGGAGGTGGCGAGATCGCCGCCCTGCGATACCTCGTGAGGTCGCTTCCGGAGCCGCAGCGCACCCTCGCTGCGGCGGAGGTGCTCCGCGCGGTGGAGGAGGCCTATGCAGCGCGGAGGCAGCCGCTACCGTGGCCCGCGCCGGATGTCCGCGCCGCATTCGGCGTCGGCCGGTGAGGAGCCAGCGGAGACGTTCGGGGGAGCCCGTGGCCAACCGAGGACGTGGCAAATGGCTCCTCGCCCGGCGACGGGAGGCAGCGTTCCTTCAAGCGCGGCGCGCGGAATCGCCCGGCACGCGGCTCTCCCGGCCACTTTGTCCATCTGAATTCTCGGATCCTGCGAAAGAGCCACTCGTCCGGAGGTGCCGCGATGGTGGGAATCGGGAGACTGATCGGGCCAGGACCGATCGAGAAGGCCGAAGTCGACCTCCTCTCGGCTGAGCGGGAGTTGGAGGCGCTTCGATCGGCTCTCCGGCGCGAGATCGCGGTGCATCGCGGCCTCGCGGGCGTCGCCGAGGAGATCGGCGTCGGGCGAATCGTGCTGCGGAAGTTCCTGGCCCTGGAAACGGTCCCGATCGCGACGCATCTCAGCCGAATCCGCGATTGGGCCGAGAACCGCCCCCCGGGTTCCACACCGCTCGCGTCGGTCCTGCTCGCCGCGCTCACGCGGGACCTGCCTGGAACTGCGCGATCCCGCGTGCGCCGGGAGCTGGCGGAAGCGCTCGCGAGCGGCCACCACCGAGCCGGAGACAGTGTTCCGGAGTGGGTGCGCTCGGAGCTCGGGATGGATGCGCCCCCCGCCCGCCGACGTCCCACTCGTCGCCGGGCCCGAGCCGTTCCGGAGGAGTAGGCATGCGCGGCGAGCCGCCGGATGTCCGGGCGTGCACGGGACCGGTGACTGGCGCTCACGGAAGCTCACGCGCCGAGCGGCCGCCGCCGCGCATCCTGTGCACCCCGTGCTCGCGGTACCTGCGTCGCTTTCCTGGGGAGCCGCCGGGATATCCGTGGGCGCTCGTCCCCGCCAGGGTCCTGGCGGGCTGGTGGGAGTGGCGCGGCGGGCGTCCCCGGCCTGAGCCGGAGTGGGAGGGCGAGCATCCCCGCTCGCACCTGCACTGGCTGATGTTCGGCGGCGGAAACTGAGCCCCGCGCGAACTGCCCCCACGAAGAAGGTGCCGATGCATGCGACGGTACGTGACACCATACGGGCCGCTGTACGCAGTCTCCGATGAGGAGGTCGTCGAGCGGATCGACGCAGCCGGGATCCTCCACTGCATCCCGTGGCCAGGAGCCTTCGCGACATTGGTGGCGCCGGGGACCGGAGAGCCCGATTACGCGGTGCAGCTCAAGGTCGAGGGGGTGATCGAGTACATGGATGCAGACTGCGATGTGGGGCGTCTCCTCGCCCGCTTCGTCGCGGAACTGCTGGATCGCGCGCCTGAGGCCGACGTCGCGATCGGCGAGGCGCCGCCGACTCGCTGCTGAGAGATAAACCACACCAGGGGTGCGTCCCAGATGATCGGAATCGAGATCGTCGGATTGGTTGTAGGAGCCGTGTACCTCGTTGAGCGCGTCGTCCGACCTGCAATTGACGCTACGCGGAGTGGTCGCCAGGCTCGGGCAGTGCAGGAAGACCTGCAGATACGAGTTGAGGTACTGGAAGCCGCGGTTCATGGGCTGTCCGAGGAAATCCAGTGGAGACGGCTGCAGCAGCCCGAGAGCGGAACCACCGGAATTGATGGCCGATGAGTCATCCCAACCATTCGCATCTCGAATCGGACGAGCTGCAACAGATCCGTGAGGCGCTCGCCACAACCGAGCAACGTACCTCCTTGCGAAGCCTGGCTCGCGAGGTGGGGATGTCCCCAACGGGTTTGCGCGGCGTGATCGACGGCGCCGAGCCTTATGCAAAGACCTGGGACAAGCTGCGGTTGTGGTACTCGCTCCGACAGGACGATTCGGGGGTCGACATGCCCTTCCAGGCCGTCGCTGCGCTCCTGCGCCGGCTGCTTAGACCGGTACCCCAGCAGTCGAAGCATGGTGCGGTGGTACGTGTGCTGAACGGGTTCGACGAAGCATTTCGGTTCGCGGGCATCATCGCGCCGCCGTGGTTCGTGGAGGTTCGCAAGGAACTGCTCTCCTGAAGTGGTCTGGAAGGCAGTGATGTACTCGGCCCGGCGCGGGGCGTTTGCTCGCGGCGCCTCGACGGCCGCCAGTCGGCGAGGACGCGGCTGGCGGTTGGAAGAAGTAAGCGGAAACCGGCGACGACGACGGTTCGACGACAGATGAGCCAGCCGCGGGTCGGGATCATCATGGGGAGCCGCTCCGACCGGGAGACCATGCAGGAGGCGGCGCGGGTGCTGGACGAGCTGGGGATCGCGTACGAGATGGAGATCGTCTCCGCGCACCGCACGCCCGACCGCATGTTCCGCTACGCCGAGCAGGCCGAGGAGCGCGGGCTGGAGGTGATCATCGCCGGCGCCGGCGGGGCCGCGCACCTCCCCGGGATGACCGCCGCCAAGACCGTCCTCCCGGTCATCGGCGTCCCCGTCCTCTCCTCGAGCTTGAGCGGGCTCGACTCGCTCCTCTCCATCGTGCAGATGCCGAAGGGCGTCCCCGTCGCCACCGTGGCGATCGGCAAGGCGGGCGCGGCCAACGCCGGGCTCCTGGCCGCGCGC